>JAYVRP010000614.1:0-5282 GCA_043776215.1 Rhodoferax sp.
CACCCCGATCTGCCCGCTGATGATGGGAACGGCGCCGTAACGCCCTTGCAGGTAACCACGCTCCAACGCTTCGTTCTTGCGCGGGCTGAATTCGGTCAAGCCATACAGCTCTGAACTCTGATCCTTCTTCTTTTCGACAAACCACACTTGGTCACGGCGAAAAAGGCCGTACGCATCGAGCAGCGAGGTGTCATGCGTGGTGAAAATCAATTGCGCTCCGCCAGTGTTGACCTCCGGGCGGTGGAACAAGCGCACCAGAGCCTGCACCAGATGTGTATGCAGGCTGGTGTCGAGCTCATCGACCACCAGCGTCAACCCTTTGCTGAGGATGTCCAGCAACGGCCCGGCAAGGAACAGCAGGTTGCGCGTGCCGCTGGGCTCGTCGGCCAGGTCGAACACGGCTTTGCCTTGTTCGGTGACGTGGTGAAACTTCAGTTCGTTGTGTTCGATTTCTTCGTTGCGCACGTCGGTCTTGCCGCTCATGATGTCGAATTGGAAGACCTGCCCAGGACCCTTGCGCGCCACCACGTCGATATCGGCAATGCTGATGTCCGCCGCCGCCAGAAAATCGCAGATGGCTTTGCGCTGCTCGACCTGCTTCAACATCTGCACCGAAACCTGTGGGGCCAGGGGTGAGATCTCATTGAAGATCACCAGGCGGTGGGCAAACCAGTCGAACACCGGGCGCAGGGCGTCGCTGTTGAGTTGCACCGCCATCGACAGGAACAAAGCGTTCGGGCGGGTGGCACCCTCCCATACGTTTTTGGAGCCCTTGAGGCCGGGGCCGAATTCGTAGACATCCTTGCCGGTTGCGGCATCGAAACGGCGCTCGAACCAGCGCTGTGGCTTGAACGCCTTGTAGACCAACAGGTGCTCACCGACGATGCGCTGGGCCGTCATGGCAAAGCCGTACTGGTAACGCACACCATCGAGGATGAAGGTCACTTCGAATTCGGTGGGTTGACCGGCGGAGTCGGCGTCGAGCCGGAACGGCTGCAACCGGTCGAAGGTCTGACCAGGCTGGATCACGGTGGCCGACTCCATCACCACGCCACGCATGAATTGCAGCGCCTTGATGAGGTTGGACTTGCCGCTGGCATTGGCGCCGTAGACGACGGCACTGCGCAGCAAAGCGGGTGCCGCCTTGAGGCCGGTGGCCAGGGTGTGGGTGTCCCGCAGGGTCTTGTCGGTGGACGCGACGAGGCTCAGCACCTGCTCGTCGCGCAGGCTGCGGAAATTCTTGAGGCGGAACTCGATCAGCATTGCATTCACCCCGGGAATCAAGAATATTAGACAATTATGCGTTAAAAAAGCGATATTTAATTTTATTAATGCATTAAGTTGCTGTTCCGGCAAGCCGGACCAAAGGAAAGCAATTGACTCAGAACGTACAAAGGACGTGGAAATGGCTCTGACCCGTGATTTCAAAGACACCTTCGCCGAGTTTGTCATCGAACGTCGGTGGCAACTGCATAAGCGCAGAGGGTACGGGCATTGACCGACGAAGGGCAGGCTGATCCTTGGTTGTTTCGCCGTGTGATCTGAAGCACTGTCGCCTGGTCCAGGGCGCAGTGCCGTTACAGTGGGCCACAGGCTCTGCACCGAGACCCGAAAGGAGCACCCATGCCAATACGAATCGTCCGCCTTGGAACCCCCCGCATCGACGGTGAAGGCACCCGCATCGGCACGGTGCGTCGGCCGCCGCGCGGGGTGCCCACGACCGCGTTCGCTGCGCAAAACTGGTACGACGTATGGTTTCCTACGCCAGCACCTGAAACATCCCGACGCGTTCGGCCAGCCACCAGGCGCCCATCAACATGGCGGTCATCGAACCGGCCTGAATGGCCCACCGCGGATAGCCCTGCCGCTCGCGCAAAAGAAATAGCAGTGTCACCACGCCAGCAACGATGGCCAGCTGGCCGAGCTCCAGGCCCAGGTTGAACTGAAAGAGCGCCAGCGCGAACTGGCCGCCTGGCAGATCGAGTTCGGCCAGCACATCGGCAAACCCAAAACCGTGAATCAGACCGAACAAGAAGGTGACGGCAGCGCGCGGCAGCCGAAACACCGGCCGCAGGTTGTCCAGGGCGGTGACGATGATGGTGATGGCGATAGCCGGTTCGATGACCGACGGTGGGATCCGCACCAGCTTGAACGCGGCCAGCGCCAGCGTGATCGAATGCGCCAGCGTGAACATGGTCACGATACCGGCGATCGGCAGCAAGGCGTCCCGCAGGCTGGGCACCGGTTGCCATTGGTGGCCGGTGCTGGTGCGGGTGCGCCGCATCACGGCTGGGAGCAGAAGGCACAACAGAAACAACACATGGTCGTAACCGCCCAGGATGTGACCCATGCCTTCGAGTACGAACGACTGTGGCACTGCATGATCCACCGTCGCCGCGGACGGAGGCGGCGCACTTTCAGCGATGGGGCTGTGCACCGTCACTGTGGGGTCGGCTGGTGGTTGCGTTGTCACCACCGCAAGCGCCACGGGTGCCGGTGCCTGCCGTGGATCGATCAGACGCAGGATTGGCGTGCCCCCGTCCCGAGGCTGCTCCCGCGCGATGGCGCGATGGGTGGGGTCCACGTTCGCGAACAGGGTGTACCGGATCGCCGCGGCGTCCACCCGTTGCGACGGCGGGCAGCTGGCTGCAAACGTGGTCGCCGCATAGGCACCGTCGGAGCGCTGCTCCAGGCCAAATTGCCGTACCTGCAGCGTACAGGCCCCCAGCCCTATGCCGGCAAGTTGAAAACGTTCAATCGCTTGCCGGGCCGCCTTGATTTCCCCCCAGGTGAGGCTGCCGTCTCCATTGGCGTCGATGCTGAGCACCGAGTCGAGGTCGCGCAGCGCGATATCCACGCGCAGTTCCGGCTCTGCCTGCGCAGTTGCGGGCTGCAGGAACAGGTAGGCGTCACTGGCCTTGTGTGCATGCACGCCGACCATGCCGAGCGCCATCGCCAGTGCCACGGCGGCGCGGCGCCACGGGCTTTTCGCCCGGTCAAGGAAGTGCCAGTCGTGCATCGTGCAGCCCCATGTCTTGTTCGATCTTTCTTGCTTCCTGCAGCGCGCCTTGATGGCCGGCAGCCCTGGCCGCCTGCACAAACACCAGCAGGTCGATCGGCTCCCGTTGCAAGGTCAGGTTCTCGCGCGCCAGTGTGAGCGCCTGCGCCGGTTGGTTCTCGACCCACAATGCAAACATGGCTTGCTCTCGCCCATGTGTGCGCGGACCCGCCGAGGCGGCGGGTTCCAGTTGGCGGCGCTGATCCGCCTGGGCCATGCGGGCGCGCATTTCCATGGCGTCGGCTTTCGCCTCGGCGGTACCTGCGCGGCGCGCGGCGATGGCGCGGCGCACCAGCACCGTGTCCGAGCGCGCCATGGTGTCGGTCAGGCGCAAGGCTTCTTCGGCGCGACCCGCGGCAAGCAGCAGATCCACCAGGCCCAGGCGCGCGTAGTCGTCGTCGGCTGCGGCGGCCAGTGCGGCGCGGTAATGAGTTTCGGCCTGCGCCGGCCGTCCGGCCCGGGTCTCCAGCTCTGCCAGAGACACGGTCAGCCACGCCCGCGAGTCGGCACCCAGGCCGGGGGCGGCCAGCAGGCGCTGGAACCCGTCGCGCGCGGCGTCCTGCGCGCCGCGCAGGCTGTCGTTTTCGGCAGTGCAGGCCTGCGCATAGAAGGCCTGGCCGGCGCGCCCAATGGCCTGGCAGGCAGCGTCCGATGCGGCGTACCGCCCTTGAACGCGGCGCACCGTGGCCAGGGTCAGCCACCCCTGTGCATGCAAGGGATTGCGTTGCACCAGGCGCTCGAGATTGGCAGTGGCGGCATCGAAGGCGTGCAGGTATTGCTGCACCGTCGCGAGCATCATCAACACGGCGTCCGGCGACTTGGCCGGGTCACCCCAAGGGGTCAGGGTGCCGAGTGCCCGCCCCGCAAAGCGTGCGTCGCCGAGACGTCGCGCCTGTTGCAGTTGCGACTGCGCCAGGGCCACTGCGGCCTCGGCGTCCATCGGGTGGGTGGCCAGCCGACGGCGCAGTGCCTGCTCCTCGCTGCGCGCGGCCAGACGGGTGGGCAGTACCTCCACCACCTGTCCGTCGGCGGTGGGAGTCAGTGGCGCGGCACAGGCCGGCCAGGCGCCGGCGCACAAGGCGCCGGCCAGACCGAAGGCCGCCAGCGAGCGGTGGAGTGTGCGCACCGTCTTGCCCCTAGATGTCCGACGGTTCCGCAGTGTCGCTGCTCGCCAGCACCGCATCGCCCAGCACCAGCGGTTCGGAACTGTCGCGCGCAACTGCTGCCACCGACTGCGTGAACGACAGTGCGCCGTCGGCGCTGGTGGTGGCACCGACTGGAACTTCGGAGCCGGGCACCAGTGCATCTGCCTGGGCCACCGGAGTGGCTGCACCCCCGTCCGCACCATCGCCGCCGCCGCCACAGGCCACCAGCACGCCGACCAAGGTGGCTGCGGCAAGCGTTGCCCCAAGCAGCCGATAGGTTTGATTTTTCATGGTGTGTCGCTCCGCTTAAAAGTTCTTTGCGCCAGGCAACGGCGTGTTGAGGTAGGGGAAGCTGGCGCGGTAGTCGCCGGCCGCCGTGCGCGAGCCGTCCACAAAAGGCACGGCACCGGCTTGGGCGTCCGTCGGTTTGCAACCCACCTGGAGCGCGTCCTGGTTGCCCGTGAGCACACACAAGGCGCCCATGGCCACACGCAGCGAAACGTCCACCACGTCGTCGCCCGGGCGGCGACCGTTCGGGAATCCCGCGTTGTCACCAGCTGCAACACCGAGCGAGTTCTGGCTGGCAATTGGCGTCACTGCGATGCTGGTGTTGAGCCGCAGCATTTCCGACAGCGGGCCCCCGGCGCCGAGGCCGGTGACGTTGGCTGGGCGGTTGACAGTAGGCAGGCCGGTCAGGAACGCCGTCATCAGGTCGGTACGCGGGAAGTTGGTGGGTGCCGGTGCGCCGAACAGGCTCTCGATCAGTGCCGGCAAGGTGGGGTGCGTCACGTAATCGGCGAAATTGGCTGCGTCATCCTTGGGTTTGGACGCGTTGAACTTGTCCTTGTCCTTGAGTCCGATCACCACTTCGTTCACCAGCGGCATACCCAGGCGCGAGACCTGGGTCCATGCGCCGCCGGTCTTTTCGCTGGCCTGCAGGCCCGAGCCGGGTTTGCCGTTGAGCAGGCGAGCCTGGCGCAGGCTGGCGGTGGTCCAGGCGCCGATGACCTTGTCGTTGCCGGTGCTGGCAGTCAGGCAGGTGGTGGGCACCTCGAGCGCAATCGAGGTGACGTTTTTGT
>JAYVRP010000615.1:0-1659 GCA_043776215.1 Rhodoferax sp.
TGCGCTGGCCTGGCCCGGTCTGAATGAATACGACGGCGCGGCCGTGATCGCCGCCATCCATCCCGGCGCTTTGCCCAAGCCCGACACGCCTGAAGCGTATCGCCAGCATTTCCGCATCCTGCGCGACGGCCTCACGCAATGGATGAACGGTGTCATCAGCCCGCAGGGCATGCCCAGCTACACCGAGTTCGTTCAAGGTATCACCAGCGCACTGGACCACGTGCGCGAAAAACACCATGGCGGCCGGGTGCTGATCGTCTCGAGCGGCGGCCCGATCTCCACCGCGGTCGGCCACATCCTGGGCACCACACCCGAGACCACCATCGAGCTCAATCTGCGCATCCGCAACAGCGCCGTGACCGAATTCGCCTTCACGCCCAAGCGGCACATGCTGTTGACCTACAACACCCTGCCGCACCTGGACGCCGCACAGTACGCGGACTGGGTGACGTTTGCGTGAACGAGACTGACACACCCGGGCGTCCCGGTACGGGTTGAGTCCTCCCGATCCTTCCCCACACACGCCATGGAGCCGTCCCGATTGCTCGCCGATCTGGTGCTCGCAGTGCATGTCGCGATCGTCGTTTTCATCGTGGGGGGCCTGGTGCCCATCATCGCCGGCAACCTCTTCGCCTACACCGCCTTCGGACTGCTCGTCGTCGCCGTCTGGTGGGTCTTTCCGCCCGGGCGCCAGACGCGGTAGTGGGGGTCGCACGCGACAACGACCTGAAGTTCTGACTCCTCCATTGGGCGCGCCTGCCAGCACGCGGTTGACCTTCGGTCGTCGTTGCTCTGGGCTATGGAGGTTTCCATATTTCGCGACAAAACTCTTCCGTTCGCCCTGAGCCTGTCGAAGGGCTCGCGAGGGCCCTTCGACAGGCTCAGGACAGGCTTCGACAGGCTCCCTTCGACATGCTCAGGGCAGGCGGCTTCGACAGGCTCCCTTCGACATGCTCAGGGCAGGCGGCTTCGACAGGCTCAGCCCGAACGGTGTAATGAATTCCGGAAAGGTCAATAGTCCAGGGGGATCACGCAACACGACACTGGTCAAGCCCGGCATCGATGGTCAAGGACTGCAAGGACACCTGCTTGCTGCCACCGGCGACCCATTGCGCGCCTACTTCACGGAAGCCTTGACGCGCGTGGAAACGCGCAGACACCGGGTTGGGCGGTTCGAAGTCGATCTCCAGCGTGACGCGTGGTGCCCGTACCTGGCGGGCAAAGGCGAACAGGTCCTGGTAGAAGCGCTGGCCGATGCCCCGGCCATGGCAGTCGCCGGCCACGACGATGCGGTCCACGTACACAAAACGCGAGTACGCCCGCGCAAACCATTGGTAGTTGGGGCTGTCGTAAGCAGCCCCTTCGCAAAACGCCAGCAGGAACCCGCGCACCTGTCCGCCCTCGTGCGCCACACGGTGGTAGGCGGCCATGTGGTGCAGCAGCACCAGCCGTTCCTGCGAGAGCGGGCTGAGGAAATGGACCGAGGCATGGTTGAGATGCAGGATCTGCGCAAAGTCGGCCGTTGTGGCATCACGGAGTTGCATCGGCTTGACTGTAGCGCGCGGATTCACCTCGCGGCCGGCGCCCGTACCGCCAAAGCAGTGGGTGGTTGGCGGCATACTCGCGGGTCCAGACTCCCGCCCGTCGCCACAGCCACCA
>JAYVRP010000616.1:0-1658 GCA_043776215.1 Rhodoferax sp.
CGCGCAGGTGGCCGGGCTCGAAACGCACACGCATGCCGTCCACCCGGGCGCCCGCCTTGCGGAACATTGCCAGGCAGTCGTCGTCGTCGCGAATGTCGAGGCCCACTTCGGCCAGGATGCGGTCGGCGGTATGCTCGATCTTCTGCAGGCTCTCTTCGCCCATGATGTCGTAGCTGGGTATGACCCGTGTGATGTAGGCCGGCCCGCTGATCTTGGCGTTCGGGTCGCGCCGTTCACGGCCACCGCGACGGTGGCGTTTGGTATCAGTCTCACTCATGTCCGTGCGTCCTTGGTCTGTTGTACTGCGGAGCTTTCGCCAGTGATGCTAACGCCACCGATACGCGGCTCCCAATTCCGGGTTCGAACCGGGACTGGGCCATGCGAGGTGAGGCAACATGCCGTTCAATGCTTGAATACCTTCCGGTGCAGACGGCGAAGCATCCACCACACGCTAAGCGCCACCAACGGGATGGCGACCGCCGCGGTGATTTCAGGGCTTAGCGGCCAGCCAAGGTGTTCCATGCCGCTGGCCACATGCGACAAGAGCCCGACGATGTAATAGGTGATCGCCGCCACCGACAGACCCTCGACCGTGGATTGAAGCTGCATTTGCAGGTCCTGGCGTTTGTTCATCGCGGCCAGCAAAGCCTGGCTGCTTTGCTGCTGCTCAATCTCCACGCGTGTGCGCAGCAGGTTGCTGATGCGCGAGACACGCTGAGACAGCGCGTCCTGGCGGCGGCTGGACCAGGCGCAGGTGCTGCGGGCCGGCGAGAGGCGCCGCTCCATGAATTCCCCGATCGTCTGCATGCCCGACAGGCGCGATTCGCTGATGTCGCTGATGCGCTTGTCCACCAGCTCAAAGTAGGCCGCGCTGGCAGAAAAACGGGAATGCGTCGCCGCATGCTGGCTTTCCACCTGACCCGCCAGCCGCGTCAGGCGGTCCAGCAATTGGGGCTCATCGTCAGGACTGGCGGCGCGGATGGACTGCGCCAACTGGGCCAGATCACGCTCGGCACTGGCCAGCACGTGAGTGGCCTCGCGGGCAGCAGGCAGGCCCAGCAGGGCCGCCATGCGGTAGGTTTCGATCTCCAACAGGCACTGTACCAATCGGCCCAGGCGGCGCGGTGTCATGCCTCCCGCAAACAGCAGCATGCGCGAGAACCCGTCGGCGTGCACCGTGAAATCGGTGTAGACCTCGCCAAACCCATCGGCGACCGTCGACGCCACCAAGGATTCCTCCAGCAGCAGGTGCCGGACCCACGCATCTGCTCCCTCTGCCCTGCTCGGCAGCACCCACATATGCACGCTGGCCAGACATTCGCCGGGCAGGTCGACCAACCAGGCCTGGGGCACCACCGCGGCGGCAGTGGGAAGATCCCCGCCGGACAGCAGCTCGCTGTCCAGACTGCGCGTGAACGTCCAGGTCACGAATTCGGTGTGCAACTCCCAGCGCAAGCGAAAGGGCCCGAACTCCAGCCTGGCGTGGGTGGTGTGGGCATCCGGTGGAGGTTGGTGGTGGTCGCGCGCCAGGGCAGCCACCCAATCGCGGCTGGCGTCGCGCTGGGCCGCATCGCAGACCATGACAATGTGCGCGAGCGCCAGCGGTGCGTCCATGGATTCAGCAGGCCGCGCATGCACTTCGTTGTGCAATACCAACC
>JAYVRP010000617.1:0-5267 GCA_043776215.1 Rhodoferax sp.
CGCGGAACACTTCGAGCGCGCGCTGGATGCGTTGGCTGTCCGCGGGGGCCAGGCGCGCCGCAGTGGATGGGTCCACCCTGGCCAGTTGGGCATGCATCGCTGGCCATCCCTGCGTGGCGGCTTCCTGTTCCAGCGCCGCGCGCACCGCCGGATCCGCCGCCGGCATGGCGTCGATGCCCTGCCACAAGGGCCGGAAATACAGCATCGTCCCACCCACCAGCAGGGCGAGTTTGCCCCTGGCGTTGATGTCTGCCACCAGACGTTCGGCATCCTGCACGAACTCGGCGGCACTGTAGGGCTGCAGCGGGTCACGGATATCGATCAGGTGGTGCGGCACTGCGGCCATGTCCGCCGCCGACGGCTTCGCGGTGCCGATGTCCATGCCTCGGTAGACCAACGCGGAGTCCACGCTGATGATTTCCGTGGGTTGTTGCCCGGCGATCGCCAGGGACGCGGCTGATTTGCCGCTTGCCGTTGGCCCGGCCAGCGCAATGCACCGCAGTGGGCTCACCTCAGCGCCCGCCACTGGAGGCTAGGGCAGGCGCACCATGTTGTTGCACCAGTGTCCAGCCGGAAAGGGCAATCAGCACGCTCCAGAACCAGACACCTTGTGTCAGCGGAAGGACGCTGCCGTCCATGTGGGTGCCCAGCCAGCCCCCCATCAGGAAAGCGGCCAGCATCATCATGAAACCGTTGAGTGCCGACGCCGCACCGGCAGCCTGTGGAAATGGACCCACCGCACCACTTTGCCCGCAGGGTTGGTGCACGCCATGGGCCAACATGAACAGGTAGTAGGGCAGCATGATGTACCAGCCGCCCTGCGCACCGCCGCTGAGGCCGGTGAAGCCGAACACACCGATCAGGGTGCCAGCGGTGAGAGTGATGCCGCTGGCCAATGCCACGGTGCGCTTCAAGCCCAGGCGTGGCAACAGGCGCCGGCAGATGAAGGTGCCAGCCATGTACGAGAGCGACATCGAAAACATCAGCAGGCCGTACTGCGTCTTGCTGAAATGCAGGACCTGGATGAACACGAACGAAGACGTCGCCAGGAATGTGAACAGGCCGCCATAGGACGCCGCCGACAAGGCAGACCAGGCCCGGAAGGTCGGGTTGGCGGCGATCTGCATCCAGGTGCGCCACAGGGTGCCGGGTTCCAGCGCGCGCGGGTTCTTTTGCGGCACGGTCTCGTCAAAGCGCGACACGATCAACACCAGCGACGCGGCGCCGAAGACCGCCAGCGCCAGCAAGGCCACGCGCCAGTTGAAGAGGTCGGACAGGATACCCCCCAACGGCGCGCTCAGGCAGGCCACCAGCGCCAGCCCCGATAGCGCCTTCGACATCACCCGGGCGCCGTCGACCGGTGAGTACAGGTCGCGGATGACTGCGCGTGCTGCCATCACGCCCGCGCCCATCGCTGCGCCCTGCAGGGTGCGCCAGACCACCAGCATGTCCATGGAGCTCGCCATGGCGGACCCGATGGCTGCCGCGACGTACCCGGACAAGCCCACGATCAGGATCGGCCGGCGGCCGAAACGGTCCGACAGGGGCCCCCAGATCAGCTGCGACAGCCCGAACGCCAGCAACAGGGCCGACAGGGTCAGTTGTGCCTGCGACATCGGGGCGCCAAAACCGTCGGTCAATGCCGGCAACGCCGGCAGGTACAGGTCGGTGGTGATGGGCTGGATGCCCAGCAGGGCTGAAAGTATCAACACCACGACTCCCGCGGACATGGGGGTGGCGGTGCCGGGCGGGGAGACGGAAGCGGTTGGGAGTGAGGGCGGCATTGAATTGGAGCGTAGCAGATGGCCGACCTGTGCGCCGGCCGGACAGGCCCGGCTATTTCAGGCCGAACAATTCAGCGATGGCCACACGGTATTGCGGCAGCCCGAGGGCGTTCGTGTTGTGGTGCGAGCCGCCCTCCACCAGAACAAAAACCTTGGGGTTTCGCGCTGCGTCGAACAAGCGACGACCCAACTCGGGCTTGATCAGCGTGTCTTGGGCGCCGTGGACCACCAGCAACGGTGACCCGACCCGCCCCACTTTATTGACGGCGTCAAATCTCTGGGTGATGAGTGGACCGACCGGAAGCCAGCCCCATTTCATGCTGCCGACGACCTCGGGAATCGAGGTGAAGGTACCCTCGACGATGGTGCCGGCTTCGTCTGACACCTGGCTTGCCAGCTCGATGGCAATGGCGCCGCCGAGCGAATGGCCAAAGATATAGCGCGGATGGGCCGGGTATTTGCGCGCCAGCCAGTCCCACGCCGCCCGGGCGTCTTCGTAGGCGAGCGTCTCGGAGGGTGTGGCCGCGTCACTTTTGCCAAAGCCGCGGTAGTCCAGGGCCAGCACTGAAAAGCCCAACTCGTGCATGCGCCGTGCCCGGAAGGCTGAACTGGCGACATTCCAGCGCGACCCGTGCAGGTACAGCATGACCGGTGCCGCGTCGGCCGCGATGCCTGGGCGCGGATCGGCTGCCAGCCACAGGCCATGCAGCCGGGCGCGTTGGGCCGTCTGCTTGGAATCGAAGTCGATCCACACGTCTTGCATATCGTGCGCGCCACCGTAGGCACTCCAGGTCCGGTCGGTGGGCTGGAAGATCCATTCGCCCTGTTTTTCATCCAGCGTCGCGCAGCCGACGACGGCGGCGAGCACAAATGCCGCAGTGGCGAAATGGAACCAGCGTTTCATGAAGGGCAAATAGTGGATGGAAAATCTGGCGGATGGGATTGATCGTGACTTGCGATTTTAGGGTTCACAGGCAGACTCGGCATGTGTACGGGTACAGCGCCGCCAATGTGCGCCTGGCAGCATGTCGCGACTGCCGGGCCGTGCCCTGCGCTCACCGCCCACGCAGGAAAAGGGCATCCAGCTCGCGCAGCGTGATTTGCCGCCAGGTCGGTCGGCCATGGTTACATTGGTCCGACCGATCGGTGGCTTCCATCTGGCGCAGCAGCGCATTCATCTCTTCCAGCGTCAGCTTGCGGTTGGCGCGGACCGCGCCGTGGCATGCCATGGTGGCGAGCAATTCGTCACGCGCGCGTTGCACCACGGTGCTGGCGTCATGCTGGGCAAGCTCGGCCAGCACACTGCGCGCGAGTTCGGCTGCGTCGCCGTGCGCCAGCGAGGTCGGTACGGCGCGTACCGCCAGGGAGGTGGCGGACAAGGCGGTGATTTCCAGCCCCAGTACGTGCAGCGTCTGTGCATGCGACTCTGCCGTCGTGATTTCCTGTGGCGTTGCGGCAAAGGTACTAGGAATCAGCAAGGGCTGGCTGGCCAGCGCCTGATGGTCCGCGCCGGCCTGGGTGGCGGACGGGTCCAGTTGTGATTTCAGGCGTTCGTAGACGATGCGTTCGTGGGCTGCATGCATGTCGACGACCACCAGCCCCTGGGCGTTCTCGGCCAAGATGTAGATGCCCTGCAATTGCGCCACCGCCCGACCCAGGGGCCAGGAGCCCTCAGGCATGGGGGGCTGCGGTGTGGCGACACCGGCCGCGGCGGCGGCGGTAGCGTAGGTAGCGGAGCCTGTGGCGGAGTCAGCACCGGAGTATTGCGCGCCCGGCAGATCCGCGGCACGGCTGATCTGCCAAAGGGCCTCGAAGTCCGAGACCCGGTGGCCGACCGAGGGTGTGAACGGCATCGCCGGCTGGGTCCAGTGCGCGCGCGCAGCACTGCCCGCGGGGTTGCCGTCGCGCGTGGGTTCGGGGCCAGGCGATTCCCATGCTGCGCCAGCGCCAGCCGCAACAACCGCAACAGAGGCGGCGCGTGGCACTGCCAGCATATCCTCGACCGCATGGCGTACCGCCTGGTGCACTTCACGGCTGTCGCGAAAACGGACTTCAATCTTGGTCGGATGGACGTTGACATCGACACGACGAGGATCGATGTCCACAAACAGCACATACACCGGCTGGCGCTGACCGTGCAACACATCCTCGTAAGCGCTGCGGACCGCATGTGACAGCACTTTGTCGCGCACGAAGCGCCCGTTCACATAACAGAATTGCTGGTCACCGCGGGCGCGGGCCGCGTCGGGTATGCCGACCCGCCCCTGCACCCGCACCGGATGCTGCCCGCTGGTGCGTGGCAACGGACCGGACCCGCCACCGGAATCGAAATCCACCTGCAAGGAGCGTTCGACAAAGTCGGCCCCGAGCACATCCGCCATGCGCTGTTCGAATGCCGTGCCGGGTTCACTGCGCTGGCGCCATTGCTGGACCAGCCGGCCTTCATGCCAGACCGCAAACTCGACGTCCGGCCGGGCCAGGGCAGCCCGCCGGACCGCTTCCACGCAGTGCGCCAGCTCGGTCGCGTCGGTCTTGAGAAACTTGCGCCGGGCCGGCGTGCTGAAGAAAAGCTCCTTGACCTCGACCGTTGTGCCGGTGCCGCGCGCGACGGGCCGCAATTCGCCGGTCCGCCCGTCCAGCGCGAAGGCGGCGTCGGCGCCATGGGCCCGCGACGACAAGGTGCAGTCGGCAATGGCGTTGATGGCGGCCAGAGCCTCGCCACGAAAACCGAAGGTTCCGACCTCCTCGAGGTCGTGCAGATTGCTGATCTTGCTGGTGGCATGGCGCTTGAGGGCCATGGGCAGCTCATCACGCAAGATGCCGTTGCCATTGTCCTCGACCGAAATCAGCCGCACTCCGCCGGCGAGAAGCCGCACTGCGATCCGGGTGGCACCGGCATCCAGCGCGTTGTCGATCAGTTCGCGTATCACCGAGGCGGGTCGCTCCACCACCTCTCCGGCGGCAATCTGGCTGATCAGTTCATCTGGCAATTCGAGGATGGCTCGGCGCGGGGAAAGGGTGGGCAGTGCGTTCACCTCGCAATTTTAGGGGTCACGGACGCCGCCGCGATAATCTCTGCCCATGGAACTCGTTGCACCTCTCCTTGATTTTGTCCTGCACATTGACCGTTACCTGGAGGCCTTCGTGCAGGGATACGGGGCTTGGGTTTATGCCTTGTTGTTCCTGATCATCTTTGTCGAGACCGGGGTGGTTGTGATGCCCTTCCTGCCGGGCGACTCGCTGCTGTTCGTGGTGGGCGCCATGTGTGGTGTGGGCTTGATGAGTTACCCCTTGGTCGTCGGCCTGTTGGTGGTGGCGGCCATTGCCGGCAACCAGTGCAACTACACGATCGGGCGTTATTTCGGCCCCAAGGTCTTCCAGTGGGAGGACTCGAAATTTTTCAACAAGCGCGCTTTCAACCAGGCCCATGATTTTTACGAGCGTTACGGCGGCGTCACGATCGTGGCAGCGCGCTTCATGCCG
>JAYVRP010000618.1:0-5265 GCA_043776215.1 Rhodoferax sp.
TCTGATCGAGGAGGCGCAAATCGCGCCGGTCCACGAAACGCCGCTGGAGCTGCGCGAGATGGAACTGTTCGCCGGCCGCAAGGAGGAGACCCTGGCAGAACTCGCCGCTTGCATGCAGACGCGCAGCGTCAAGGCGGGCGAACGGATCTTCACGCAGGGCGACGGCGGTGACGAAATCTACCTGATACGCAAAGGCCTGGTGCGTATTGTTCTTCCACTGGCCGCGACGCGCAGCCGGCACCTCGCCAGTTTTGGGCGGGGCGGTTTTTTCGGGGAAATGGCATTCCTGGACCGGCAACCTCGCTCTGCCGACGCGCTTGCGTTCACCGACTGCGAGTTGTATGTCCTGTCGCGGCAGCGTTTTGACGGGCTGGTCGAGCACCACAAGCTGCTGGGCCTGAACCTGATGGAAGGCCTGGCGCGGCTGCTGGCTGCGCGCCTGCGTCACACCGACGCCGAGCTCAACGCGCTCGAAGCCTCCTGAACTTCACAATTGCGCTTCGATCCGGTCGCACAACGAAGTGATGATCCGGATGCGGGCGTGGTACTTGTCATTCGAGGGCACCAGCGTCCATGGTGCGATGCCGGTGCTGGTGCGCTGGATCATGTCGGTGGCGGCCAGCTGGTACTCGTCCCAGCGCTTGCGGTTGCGCCAGTCTTCCTCGGTGATCTTGAACTGTTTGTGCAGTGTTTTTTCCCGCTCCTGGAAGCGTCGCAGCTGTTCCTCCTTGGAGATCTGCAACCAGTACTTCATGAGGATGCCGCCGTTGTGTGACAACTGCTCCTCGAAGTCGTTGATCTCCGAAAAGGCCCGGGTCCAGTCCGCCTCCGCAGCGAATTTTTCGACCCGCTCCACCAGCACACGCCCATACCAGCTGCGGTCGTAAATGGTGTAGCGCCCTTTCATGGGTACGTGACGCCAGAACCGCCACAGATAGGGCTGCGCGCGCTCTTCGTCGGTGGGGGCGGCAATCGGTATGGTCCGGTACAGGCGCGCGTCGAGTGCACCCGTGATGCGCCGAATCGCGCCTCCCTTGCCCGCAGCATCCATGCCTTCGAACACGGCAACGACGTTGTGCTCGCGAAACCTGGGGTGCCGCGTCAGCAGCGCCAGCCGCTGTTGCTGCTTCGCGAGCGCGGTGTCGAACGCCTTTTTGGGCAAGGACTGCGACAAGTCCAGCTGGCTCAGCAGATCGCGCTCCTGCGCAGGCCGAGCCGGCGGCGGCAACGGGCGTTGCGGTGCCGCCGCGGTGCCGGTCGGCGCTTTGCCGATGCGCGCGCGCATGGCGCCAAGCAAGGTGCGGGCGACCGTCGCCACGCGGTATTGCGGGTCTGTGCCCTCCACCACGGTCCAGGGCGCCCAGGACTCGCTGGTCTGGCTCAAGGCGTCTTCGCTGATGCGATAGAAACGGTCGTAGTACTTGAAAAAATCCCAGTCGCGCTCGGTCACGCGCCAGCTTGTCCGCGGGTCTGCCTGCAGTGCCTTGAGACGCTCGCGTTGGCGCTTTTTGGACAGGTGAAACCAGAACTTGAGCAAGAGCACGCCATCATCGGCCAGCATGCGCTCGAAGCGGCGGATTTCGTCCAATGACTGCAACAGATCGCCGGGGCGCGAACGCTTGAACACGCGGTCGATGATCGGGGCCGTGTACCACGACCCGAACAACATGCCGATCTTGCCTTTGGGGGGCAGGGCGCGCCAGTAGCGCCACATGGGTGGGCGGTCGCGCTCTTCGTCGGTCGGGTTGTCGAATGCATGGGTATGGATGTGGCGCGGATCCATCCATTCGTTCAGGAGGTTCACGGTTTCCCCCTTGCCCGCGCCGCGCACACCCGAGATCAGAATGACGACGGGAAACCGCCCGTCCTTCGACAGGTCGTATTGCGCATCGAGCAGGTCGGCCCGCAACTGGGATTCGAACCGCTTGTATTCCCCTTTGGGGAGCTTTTGGCCGATTTCCGCTGCTTCAAACATGGTGCTCTCCTGGTCTGGCAAAGGTGAAGATACTGGACGCCTCAGGCAAGGGATCCTGGCCGCCACATTTGTCAGTATGGGCCGGCGGTTCGCGGCTTGACTTGACGACCGTCAAGCGGTCGGCGTGTGAAGCAGGGAAAACACCGGCCACAGCGACACCGAACGACCCCGCAACATGCGTGGCGTGGCCGCAAGAGCCTCAGGTGGGCATGGGGTATTTGCGGGTGCTTTCGCGCCCGGCAACGTAGCCGCGCAGAAAAGCGGCAATCACCGGGTGGGCGCCAAGCTCGTGCAAGATGGCGACCGCCTGCACGGCATCGCGGCGCGCACCGATGCCCGATTGCAGCCGCACGGCCAGCTTTCGCCAGCGCTCAGCACGTCGGGGTGGCAGCAAACCCTGCAGTGCCTCGATTCCGTAGCGCAGCTGCTTGGCGCGCAGCCGGACCTGGTGCAGGTGCTCTGTGTTGTCCCGGGCGCCCCGTGCCATACGCAGACGCTGGCGTTGGCGCCGCACCTTGCGCAGGGCCCAAGGCCGCAGAGCGACGGCCTCGTCCACTGGATCGGACGACGTCTGAACCGGCGCTTCGAGCCACTGCGTGATGGCGATCAGGGCCTGCCCGATTGCCGGCGCGTCCAGCGCCTGGTGCATGTCCGCACGGCGCTCTACGGCCCGGCGTTCCAGTGCCTGCGACATGGTTCGCCAGTCACTCGCACGCGAAGGATCTTGCACCATGAAAGCCGCCGCCAGGCCCGGCAGCGTCTCGGTCCGCGCCACGTCGAGATCGCGCACCGCGCCCATGTGTGCCAACAGCGGGCGCAGGGACGGCAACGCCGCTGTGGACTTGAACAATTTACGCGCCGTCTGGAAGCGGCGCCAGCCGACACGGGCCTGGTGCAGGAGTTCCGGGTCGTCGCTGCTGCGCAGGGCAGCCAGGCAGGTGGTGAACTGGCCAAATCCGGCCCGCAATGCGGTGCGTGCCAGCCCGTTTCGGGTGTGTGCAGCGGGCACGGGTCGCGGTTCGAGCGCCGCGTTGCAGCCCCGCGCAAGCGCGTACCCGCGATCCGCCTTGCTCAAGTCGGCGGGAAACAGGGGAACCTGCTCAGCCAGTTGCCGGGCAATCGCGAACAAGGCACCGGCATCCCCTCGCTTGAGCTCCAGCTCCAGTTCGCAGACCGGGTCTGTGGTGCCGTTTGCATGGATCTGGCCGAGGTCCAGTGCCACCTCGACCCGGTCACCTTCAGGTGTTTCGACCAACCACCACGAGCGCGTGAAATCCGTGCTGAAACAAGGGACCAACTGCTGCAGAAGTGTGCCGTCCGGATCGAACTCTGCCCAGGGCGTGGTCTGCAAGGGCTGACCTGCAAGCACTGGCCCCTGGACCGGTGATTCCCATTCTCCCCGTCGGCTCATGGCCGAACGGTCAGCGTCCACGGTTTTCAGCGTCTGCCACCACCGGGCTCTTGCGCCGGTGCCCACCCGGCGCAAGCGCAGCGCGATGCCGTGCTGGCGCAGGCTCTGCCCGGGTGTATCGAAGTAGATGTTGTGCAGCTGGAGCCGCCCGCGTTTGCAGCCTGCCAGAGCCGGCGAGCGCATCAACTGGCGCGCCAAACCCGCCCCGAGATGCAAGGGCACAGCCAGCTTGAGTTCCGTCTCGATCACGGTGCCCGCCCCTTTTTGTCGTTGCGTTTGGCGGGGGCCGACGAATGCCCGGGGCCTTGCGCCATCCCGTACCGTTGCATCAGTGCCTCCTGCGCCCCGCGCGCGGTGCCTTGCGGCGACGCCGCGACAGCCTGGTAGGTGCCGGTTCCGTCCATCGTCCAGGCATCGCGGGCGTCCAGCATGTAGGGAACCAGGCATTCGTCGATCACGCGTTGGCGGATCGCCCGGTCCAGCACCGGCCAGGCCAGTTCGATCCGCCGCAGCATGTTGCGGTTCATCCAGTCTGCGCTGGACAGGAGCACATCCTCCTGGTCTCCACTGCGGAAGTAGAACACCCGGGTGTGCTCCAGAAACCGGCCCACGATGGAGCGCACCCGGATGTTGTCGGTCTGGCCGGGAAGTCCCGGAGGCAACATGCAGGCGCCGCGCACGATCAGGTCGATCCGCACGCCGCTCTGGCCGGCCTGCACCAATGCCCTGATCAGTGGTTCGTCGGTCAGCGCATTGGTCTTCACGATGATGCGTCCGGGGATGCCCTTGCGTGCCGCGTCGCCGATGTGTCTGACCTTGTCCTGCAACTGCCGGTGCAGGTGCAAGGGGGCCACCAGCAAGCGTTTGAGCCGTGGCAATTTGATCTGGCTGGCCAAGTGCAGAAAGACGTTGTCGATGTCCATCGTCAGCGCCGGGTCACAGCTGAAGTAGCTGAGGTCGGTGTACAGGCGGGCGGTCACCGGGTTGTAGTTGCCGGTGGACAGATGTGCGTAACGGCGCAGCCGACGGCCTTCACGGCGGGTCACCAGCAGCATCTTGGCGTGGGTCTTGAGGCCCACCACGCCGTAGACCACCTGGGCACCGATGGACTCCAGCCGTTCCGCCCAGTTGATGTTGACCTCTTCGTCGAAACGTGCCTTGAGTTCGACCACCACGGTGACGTCCTTGCCCCGACGCACCGCTTCTTCGAGCAGGTCCATCAGCTCCGAGCGCGCACCGGTGCGGTAGATGGTTTGCTTGATGGCCAGCACCGCAGGGTCGTGCACCGCTTCGCGCAGGAACCCCAGGACCGCATCGAAGCTCTCGAATGGCTGGTGAACCAGGGCGTCGCCCTGGCGGATACGCTCGAACATGGCGTCCTGCGCACCCTGGAAGGACTTTGGCCAGGCCGGCTTGAAGGCCGGAAAAAGCAGCTTCGGCGAGAGTGTCTGGGCAATCACTTCGCTCAGGCGCACCATGTTCACCGGCCCGTGCACCCGGTACAGCGCCTCCCTCGGCAGTTTGAATTCCGCCAGCAGAAAATCCGACAGGAAGGCAGAGCACCCGGAAGACACTTCCAGCCGCACCGCATCCAGAAAATGCCGGTGCTGCAGGCCCAGCCGCAAGGCGGTGCGCAGGTTCTTGACCTCCTCCTCATCGATCGCCATGTCGGAATGGCGGGTCACACGGAACTGCGAGAACTGCGTCACCTGGCGGCTGTTGAAGAGCTCATGCAGGTGGGCCCGGATCACGCTGGACAGCGACACCCAGAGGTGCTCACGCCCGCGCACGTGGTCGGGCATCGGGATCATGCGTCGCAGCGTCCGCGGCACTTTGACAATGGCAATCTCGTTGTTGCGGCCAAACGCGTCCACGCCGC
>JAYVRP010000619.1:0-1654 GCA_043776215.1 Rhodoferax sp.
GTGAATCGCTACCTGGACGCCAATGGCCTCAATCTGGGTGCCCTGCTCGGTTTTGCACTGGTGATGGGTTTCGGCGGCGCCATCATTTCGCTGCTGATCAGCAAGCCGGTCGCCAAATGGAGCGCGGGAGTGCGCGTGATCGAGCAGGCCCAGAATGCCGATGAAGCCTGGATCGTCGAGACGGTCCGCAAGTTGTCCGAGAAGGCCGGCATCGGCATGCCGGAGGTCGGCATTTTCGAGGGTGCGCCCAATGCCTTTGCCACTGGCGCGTTCAAGAATTCGGCCCTCGTCGCCATCTCGACCGGCCTTCTGCAAGGCATGACCCGCGAGGAGGTCGAGGCCGTCATCGGCCATGAGGTGGCACACATCGCGAATGGCGACATGGTGACCATGACCCTCATACAGGGCGTGATGAATACATTTGTGGTGTTCCTGAGCCGTGTCATCGGGTATGGCGTGGACAGCTTCCTGCGTCGCGGCGACAACCAGCAGTCCGGGCCCGGCATCGGTTACATGGTGACCACGATCGTGCTCGATATCTTGCTCGGATTCGTCGCCGCCATCATCGTGGCCTGGTTCTCACGCCAGCGCGAATTCCGCGCCGACGCAGGTGCTGCGCAATTGATGGGGCGCCGGCAACCCATGATGAATGCCCTTGCCCGATTGGGCGGTATGGAGCCGGGTGAGTTGCCTAAAAGTGTCGCGGCGATGGGCATCACCGGCGGTATCGGCAAGCTTTTCGCCACCCACCCGCCGATTGAAGAGCGTATCGCTGCGCTCCAGAACGCCCAGGGCTAAGCCAGAATGCGGCGGGCGGCCGCTTCCGCCACACGGATCCCGTCGACGCCCGCAGACAGTATCCCGCCAGCGTAGCCGGCGCCTTCACCGGCAGGGTAAAGGCCAGCGGTATTCACGCTCTGGAAATCATCGGCCCGGGCGATCCTGAGTGGACACGAGGTGCGTGTTTCCACACCCGTCAACACGGCCTCAGGCATGTCGAAACCCTTGATCTTTCGGCCGAAAACCGGGAGGGCCTCGCGAATCGCGTCAATGGCGTAAGCCGGCAAGGCGGTTGCGAGATTTCCAAAACTCACACCTGGCTTGTAGGACGGCTCGACGCCCCCGACGCGCGACGTGGGCCGGTCGGCCAGGAAATCACCCACCAGCTGCGCTGGAGCTGCATACGTGCCTCCGCCGAGGTCATAAGCGGTCGATTCCAGTTGGCGCTGAAAAACGATACCCGCCAGCGGATGCGGCAAGCCCCACCCATCGTCAAGGTCCAGGCCTGGCCCCAGGCTGGCGCTTATGGACGCACTGTCCAAAGGGTAGTCCCGGGGGTCGATGCCCACCACGATGCCCGCGTTCGCATTGCGCTCATTGCGCGAATACTGGCTCATTCCGTTGGTGACCACCCGCCCACGCTCGGACGTTGCCGCCACCACGGTACCGCCCGGGCACATGCAAAAACTGTAGACTGATCGTTGGTTCGAAGCATGGTGGACCAATTTGTACTCTGCCGCTCCCAGCAACGGGTGGCCGGCGTGGCGTCCCCAGCGCGCGCGGTCGATCACGCCTTGTGGATGTTCGATCCGGAACCCGATCGAAAACGGCTTGGCCTCCATGGCAATGGACTGCCGGAACAGCATGGCAAACG
>JAYVRP010000620.1:0-5259 GCA_043776215.1 Rhodoferax sp.
TTGGTGGATGTCGCGAATTCCGAAAACCTCAATAGCTCACGTAGAACGGCAAAGTAACATTCATCCTTCATGGAAGCATCACTACATCACGCCAGTGCGTATTCGGTGCTCTTGCAAGAAAAGTTGCGACGGCGAGATCAAAGGTGTTTGAAATTCTTGCGTACAAGCATCCAGCCACGTCAAGATGGATATGCTCTTGATTCCGCCACGCCTGATGACTTTGCAATGCTTGTCAAGCGCGAAGTAGCCGTTCTCGAACAGGCGATCATGGAAGCTATAAAAGCAAATCGTGTTTGAAAGCACGCCGCGTGCTTCCGGGCGATCAGCCCACCTTGCGACGTGGCTGGTGACGAGCAATGCTTTTTCCTGAATGTCGCAAAGGGCACAAGTATGTCGATAGTTTGCCAAAGTAGCCCGGCGCAGGGCTGCAACGCCTTGCCGGATACGGCTTTTTCCAATTTCGTCAGATGCATCGACATCTCGCAACACGAGTTTTCCATTGGCAACGGCGTTTTCGACTACGTCAACAGGAGCATCTTCTGCGGCCATATCCAGCGGGTAGTTGTTCAAAACGTAACGCCCCGCGTCAGAAAAATACAGGAACTTCGCGTCCCGAAGCTCTTGCAGGATGCGGCTGATCGTCTGTCCTGGCGTTTTGCCAATACTCCGTACCCTGAGAACAATCTGCGCCTGCTCCTCGGCAAGGAGCTTCTTTCGGTCAATTTGGACAGTTGCATGGCGCAATGAATAACGGTCGAGAGCTTCTGTGACTGCGACTTTCCAAATCGAACTCATGACTTTGTCCCCTGAACCGTTGGCAATGGGTCATGCTACACGCCGTATTTGGTGGCGATTGACATGCCGGACAGCAACGATGTCGGAAGGCGAGTCAAGCGCTGGCGCCGAGAAGGCTTTGGCAGGGCCGATTCGTCAGGCTATGGGGTCACTGTGGTGGCGGATTCTGCTGGTGAGGACAAACGCCTGAACCGCCCCAGCAGCCACTGCACCATGTCGTCGACATAAGTGAACAGCACCGGAATCACCAGCAGGCTCAGGAAGGTGGAGGTGATCAGGCCGCCAATCACCACGATCACCATCGGGGCGCGAAAGCTCGGGTCCGTGCCAAGGCCCAGGGTGATCGGCATCATGCCGGCACCCATGGCGATGGTGGTCATCACGATTTCAAAGGCGAATTAATTTTCTATTATGGACAAATGCTGGTTAATTTGATCATAATAGAAGAAATGCCTCGCAAGTCACCAATTATCTTTCCCCAGGAGCAGCGGCTCCTCATCGCTCTGGGCGAGCGGATTCGCCTTGCCCGCCTGCGCCGAAAGCTGAGCAATGCAAGTGTTGCGCAGCGGGCTGGAATTTCTCGAAGCTCGCTGTACAAGGTCGAAGCCGGCGCTGGCGGTGCGACCCTTGGCACCTACCTGCGCGTGCTGGCGGTGCTCGGACTGGAGAACGACATTCACGCGCTTGCAGCGGACGACAAAGTGGGGCGCAAGCTCCAGGACCTCGCGCTAGAGCCGGAGCCAGCGCCGAAACGCCGGCGCACACCTGCCAGCCCCCCACGCGCAACGCCAGGTGCTGTTGGAGTGGTCACTGAGGCGCCGTTGTCTTGAGAGTACAGCGCAACAGGGAACTGGAGGTTTGGCTCGATTGCGACCTGGGGCCCGCTTGCCTGGTCGGCACACTCGCGCACGACCGCGGCCAGATTCGATTTCACTACCACCCGGATTGGCTGAAGGACGCCCGCGCGTTCTCCCTCGACCCGGACCTGTCGCTGGACGAGCACCCCTTCTTCCCAAAGCCCGCGCTGGGCAACTTCGGCATCTTCCTCGATTCGTCGCCTGACCGCTGGGGCCAGACACTGATGAAGCGTCGAGAAGCCTTGCAGGCAAAGGACGAGAGGCGCACGCCCCGAACGCTTTACGCCTGGGACTTTCTGCTCGGTGTCCAGGATGTCACACGACAAGGCGCGCTGCGCTTCCGGATGGCTGGCACCGATGGGTTCCTGGGCAACGAGAAGATGGCTGCGCCGCCGGTGACAAGCTTGCGTGAGCTCGAAGTGGTGGCATTGCAACTGAGTAGCCGGCGGTTGGAAGACCTCGATGCACTTCGCAGATGGCTGGCGGTGCTCGTTGCGCCTGGCGCTTCTCTGGGCGGCGCCCGCCCGAAGGCCAACTTCACCGACACCGACGCCTCGCTCTGGATTGGCAAGTTTCCGGCGCGAGATGACGACCGGGACGTGGGTGCATGGGAGTACGTCGCGCACACCTTGGCGCAGCAGGCTGGTGTCACTGTGCCTGATGCGAGGTTGGTCCGCCTGAACAGCGACTTTCACACCTTTTGTGTTAAGCGATTCGACCGCACGTCAGATGGACGACGTTTCTACGCGTCTGCCATGACCCTGCTGCGCAAAGAGCAGAGCGAGGGATCCAGCTATCTGGAGCTTGCCCAGTTCATCCGCAGCCGAGGTGATGCCGAACATGCGGACGCCGATCTGGAACAGTTGTTTCGCAGGGTGGCATTCAATGTGGCCATCGGCAACCGTGATGACCACCTGCGCAACCACGGGTTTGTGCTCGGCAAGGCCGGATGGCGCCTGGCACCGGCATTCGATATGAACCCGAACATCGACCGGGCCGACCACGTGCTGAACATTGACGACTCCGACAACCGGCCGGGTTTGACCACCGTTCTGGCCAGCGCCATGTTTTACGGGCTCGGGGAGAGCCAGGCCATGGGCATTCTGGAGCAAGTCGTGCGCGCGGTTGATCGATGGCGCGAGCACGCAAGGAACGCAGGCATCTCGACCGCCGATGTTGACATCACGGCCGGGGCCTTCTCGTCCCACGCAGAGTACCTGTCTGCGCGCGACTGAGCCAGATCAAAGTGGGGGCGACGCAACTGAAAACGGTGTTCGCACCGCAGTGGTCAAGGATTTGCTGCAGGGGTCGGCGTTAGCCTGGATGGCCCAGGCGCCTTCCTGAACCGCCCCAGCAGCCACTGCACCATGTCGTCCACATAGGTGAACAGCACCGGAATCACCAGCAGGCTCAGGAAGGTGGAGGTGATCAGGCCGCCAATTACCACGATCGCCATCGGGGCGCGAAAGCTCGGGTCCGTGCCCAGGCCCAGGGCGATCGGCATCATGCCGGCACCCATGGCGATGGTGGTCATCACGATCGGGCGGGCACGCTTGTGGCAGGCGTCGAGCACCGCCTGCAGCCGTGTCATGGCGCGGTCGCGCCGGGCCATGATGGCGTATTCGATCAGCAGGATCGAGTTTTTGGTGGCGATGCCCATCAGCATGATCAGGCCGATCATCGAGGGCATGGAGAGTGCGGTCTGGGTGACGAACAGTGCCAGCAGCGCACCCGGTATCGACAGCACCAGCGCGCCCAGGATGGTGGCTGGTTGCACGAAGTCCTTGAACAGCAGCACCAGCACCACGTAGATGCACAACACCCCGGTCAACATGGCCAGCCCGAAACTGGCGAACAGCTCGGTCATCGCTTCCGCGTCGCCGACCGTGGTCTGGGTGACGCCAGGCGGCAGGCTGCGAATGCTCGGCAGCGCCAGTGCCAGGGCCTGGATTTCGCCCAGCGGCTGCTGGTTGAGCTCGATCTCGAAATTGATGTTGCGCTGGCGGTCGTACCGGTCGATCTGCGCCGGGCCGCTGTCGATGGCGAAACTGGCCACGTTGCCCAGCTGCACCGGGCCCCGCGCGCCCGGCACCGACAGGCGCGCCAGCAGGTCGAGATCGGTGCGCGCATCCGCGGCGAGTTTCACCACCACCGGCACCTGGCGTTGCGAGAGGTTGAGCTTGGCCAGCCCCTGGTCGTAGTCGCCGGCGGTGGCCACACGCAGTGTTTCTGCGATGGAGGCCGAGGTGACGCCCTGGTCGGCGGCCCGTGCAAAGTCGGGCCGCACAATCAGCTCCGGGCGCACCAGGCTGCTGGTGGAGGTGACATTGCCGATGCCGGGCAGGGTGCGCAACTCGCGCTCGACCTGCCGGGCGTGGTCGAGCAGCACGCGCCCGTCCTCCCCGGCCAGCACGATGACATACTTTTCGGACGAGCCACCAAAACCGACGTTCACGCGCGCACCGGGCAACACACCCAGCGCCTCGCGCAACTGCCTTTCGATCGCCTGCTTGCTCACGCCGCCGCGTTCTGCACGCGGTGTCATGTTGATGGTGAGCGTGGCCTTGCGCACCTCGGACGCACCACCCATGGCAAACGGGTCACCACCGGTGGCACCGCCACCCACTGCGGTGTAGACGAGCTTGACGTGCGGGTTCTTCTGCACCAGTTCCCGTGCCTGCTCGGCCGCAGCCAGCGTCTGGCGGAACGTGCTTCCCGGAGGCAGCGACAGGTTGATCTGGGTCTGCGACAGGTCGTCCGGCGGAATGAAGCCGGTAGGCAGCAGCGGCACCACACCGATGGAACCCACCAGGAACACGGCGGCCGCCAGCGTGGTCAGGATGCGGTGTTTCAGGCACCAGCGGACCCAGCCCATGTAGTGCCTCGACCAGGCGGGGTCGGTGTGGGCGCCTTTCGGGGGTTTGAGGATGTAGGCCGCCATCATGGGCGTGAGCATGCGCGCCACGACAAGCGAGAAAAACACCGCGATGGCGGCCGTCCAGCCGAACTGCACGAAGAATTTGCCCGGCACACCGGCCATGAACGCGGTGGGAAGAAACACCGCGATCAGCGTGAAGGTGGTGGCGATCACCGCCAGGCCGATTTCGTCGGCCGCCTCCATCGCCGCCTGGTACGGTGTCTTGCCCATGCGCAGGTGGCGCATGATGTTTTCGATCTCCACGATGGCGTCGTCCACCAGAATACCCACCACCAGCGACAGGCTCAGCAAGGTGACGACGTTGAGTGTGAAGCCGAACAGGTACATCGCGGCGAAGGTGGGCAGCACCGACAAGGGCAGGGCGATGGCCGCCACGAAGGTGGCGCGCCAGTCGCGCAGAAACAGCCACACCACCAGCACCGCCAGTGCCGCGCCCTCGTACATCAGCAACATCGAGCCGTCGAAGTTCTCCTGCACCGGGTCGACAAAATTGAAGGCCTCGGTAACCGTGATGTCGGGGTGTGCCGCCTTGAGTTTTTCCAGTTCCCCACGAACGCCCCGGGCCACGTCAATCTCGCCCGCGCCCCGGGTGCGCGTGATCTCGAAACCCACCACGGGTTTGCCGTTGAGCAGCGCTGCGGAGCGCTTTTCCGCCACCGTGTCGGCCAC
>JAYVRP010000621.1:0-5255 GCA_043776215.1 Rhodoferax sp.
GACTTTCCTCAGCGACAGCGAGCTGGGCGAACTCATGGGCATGCTCAAGCGCAGCTTCCGGCTGGCGCCCGGCGGCGAATACGCCATCGAGGTAGATCCGCGCACGGTGGATGCCCAGCGCCTGGACACGCTGGCGGAACTGGGGTTCAACCGTGTGAGTTTTGGTGTTCAGGATTTCGACCCCGCGGTGCAAAAGGCCGTGCATCGGGTGCAGCCAGCGGATCAGGTGTTCGCCCTGGTCGCAGCGGCGCGCGAGCGCGGATTCGATTCGGTCAATGTCGACCTGATTTACGGTTTGCCCTTGCAGACGCCGGACTCGTTTGACCGGACACTGGAGCAGGTGGCGAGGCTGCGCCCGGACCGCATCGCCTTGTACGCCTACGCCCATTTGCCCGAGCGCTTCAAGCCGCAGCGTCGGATTGTCAGCGCAGAGCTTCCCAATGCACCGTCCAAGGTGGCGATGTTGTCCCGCTCGCTGGCCGCCTTGATCGGTGCCGGGTATGAGTATGTCGGCATGGACCACTTCGCGTTGCCCAATGACCCGCTGGCAATTGCCAAACGGCAGGGGCGCCTGCACCGCAACTTCCAGGGCTACAGCACGCAGCCCGACTGCGACCTGATCGCGCTGGGTGTGTCGTCGATCAGCCGCATTGGTGCCACCTACAGCCAGAACGCCAAGACGTTGGAGGACTATTACGACGCCATCGACCATGGCCGGTTTGCGGTGGTGCGCGGCCTGGCGCTGTCGCGGGACGATCTGGTTCGCCGCGCGGTGATCATGGCCTTGATGTGCCAGGGCAATTGGTCTTTCGAATCCATCGACCTGGCCTGGCTGATCGACTCGCGCAGCTACTTTGCAGCCGAACTGGAGGCATTGCGGCAGTTGGAGGGCCAGGGCCTGGTAGTGATCGACGACAGCGGCGTGCAGGTGACTCCGACCGGCTGGTTCTTCGTTCGCGCCGTTGCCATGGTGTTCGACCGTTATCTGCAGTCCGACCGCACACGGGCGCGCTTCTCGAAAATCCTCTAGAGTCGGTCGATGCTGAGTTCACTGTCGGTCACCGCCTTGCTGATGGGGCTGGTGGGGGGGCCCCATTGCGTTGTGATGTGTGGAGCCGCCTGCGCGGGGATCGGCCAGGCGGCTGGTCCGCGCAAGGCGTCGGCCATGTGGATCTTTCAGCTGGGCCGTGTCGTCGGTTACTCGGCCCTCGGTGGTGTTGCGGCGGCGTCGATGCAAGGGGTCGGTTGGCTCACTACGCAGTCTGCCGCCATGCGCCCGGTCTGGACTCTGTTCCATGTGGCTGCGGTCGCCCTGGGCCTGGTTCTAATGTTCAGTGCACGGCAGCCTGTCTGGCTGGAGACCGCCGGCCGGGCAATCTGGTTGCGGGCGCGGGGGTGGGTCGGCGGCTACCGGCACGCGGCGCCCCTGGTGCTTGGGACGGTATGGGCGCTGTTGCCCTGTGGCCTGTTGTATTCGGCCCTGCTCGTGGCTGCATTGAGCGCCGATGCAGGGCAGGGCGCGGTGGTGATGGCGTTGTTTGCGCTCGGGACCAGCCTGTCGATGATGGCCGGTCCCTGGTTGTGGCTGCGCTTGCGCGGTCAGGCGTCCGGACAATGGGGTGTGCGTGCTGCCGGTCTTGCGTTGGTTGTCAGTTCGTCCTGGGCAGTATGGATGGGCCTGGTGCATGACACCGCACCGTGGTGCACGACCACCTGACGCCCGCAGCAGGTCAGGGCAGCACGGTGAAATTGATCGAGTAGAGGTACCACAGGATCAATGTAGGCACGATCACCGGTATGGCGAGCCCGACAAACGTCAGCGCTGTCATCAGAAATGTTCCCATATCGGAGATCCAGATCTTGAACAGCTCGACAAGGTCTACGTCCCAAAAATGTTGCTGCTTCATGCGTGACCCTCTTGCAATGCACCATCGTCAGCTGGACGATACTGCAACTTATAGCCCCTTCCTCAGCCAATGTCTATGGTGTGAATCACCAATTGGCCGCTGCGCCGGTCTGCGAAGTAGTGTTCCAGTGTTTCCTTCACGGTGCGAAACGCGATTTCGTCCCAGGGAATGTCCGCTTCCTCGAATAGCCGGGCCTCCATGGTTTCGTGTCCCGGATCGAACTGGTCACTCAGCAGCCGTGCGGTGTAGAACAGATGCACCTGCCCCACGCGCGCGACGTTCAGAAGGGAAAACAGCCCCTCCATCTCGAACAGGGCGCCAGCTTCTTCCACGGTTTCCCGGGCCGCGCCCTGCGCCGTGGTTTCCTGCAGCTCCATGAAACCGGCTGGCAACGTCCACTTGCCCCGCCGCGGTTCGATATTGCGTTTGCACAGCAAAACCCGACTGCCCAGATGCGGAACGGTGCCCACCACGTTGAGCGGATTTTCATAGTGGATGGTGTGGCACTGCGGACACACCGCCCGCTCTTTGGTGTCGCCGTCGTCGGGCACACGGTACAGGACGGCTGCGCCACAATTCTTGCAGTGTTTGATGGGGCTGTGAAACATGGAGCCAGTGTAGATCGAAGGCAAGAAGGCCCCGTTCCCGGGGCCTTCTTGCCATGGGTCGGGGAGGGCCCGATCAGGCCTTCTTGGCCGGTGCGGCCTTGCCGTATTTTTCGACCAGCGCACGCGCGGTGTCGAGCAGTTTGCGGCCGTCGAAGCCGCGTTTGCCCATGTCCTCCATCCACTCGACCTCGATGGTCCGGGACTTTCTGCGGAACTCCTGCGCCTCAGCCACACTCACCGTGAAGATCGTATTGCCACGGTCTGCAGCCGCCTTGCGACCGAGCGGGTCGTTGCCCTGTTGTGTCTTGCCGAGCCATGCGGACGTTGCCATGCCGGAGTTGTTGTCGATCACCTTCTTGAGGTCGGGGGCCAGGGCGTTGTATTTGGCCTTGTTCATGGCCATGACAAAGGTGGTGGTGTAAAGCGAGCCGCCAGCCGGGTCGAACTCGGCATGGAACTTGGTCAATTCGTGCACCTTGACCGAGGGCACCACCTCCCAGGGTATGACGCACCCATTGATGGTGCCTTTGCTGAGAGCGTCCGGAATACCGGGCAATGGCATGCCCACCGGTGTGGCGCCAAGCACTCCCATGAGTTTGGTGACCTGGCGTGTCGGTGCGCGAATTTTGAGTCCACGCATGTCTGCCACCGACTTGACCGCCTTGTCGGTGGTGTGAATCACGCCCGGGCCGTGCACATGCAGGGCGAGGACCTGGGTGTCCTTGAATTCATCGGGGGCCATGGTCTGCACATAGTCCCAATAGGCCCTGGATGTGGCTTCCGCGTCGTTCATCATGAACGGAAGCTCGAAGGCCTCCACGCGGGGAAACCGGCCGGCCGTGTTGCCGGGGAGCGTCCACACGATATCTACCACGCCGTCCTTGGCCTGGTCATACAGTTGCACCGGCGTGCCACCCAGTTGCATGGCAGGGTAACCTTCGAACTTGATGCGCCCGCCAGATTCTTTTTCGACCTTGTCCATCCAGGGCTTGTGCATCAGCAGCCAGACATTGGACTGCGGCGCCATGAACGTATGGAATTTCAGGGTGAGGGACTGCTGGGCGAGTCCGGACAGTGTGGGAGTGCCGAGGGCGACGGCAGCACCTGTCTTGAGCACGGTTCGACGTTGAAGCATTTGGGTCTCCTTAGGTGATGAAGGTTATACGACGTGGGACGCGAGCGATACGCGGGATTCCCCTACAACCCCGGCGCCTGTCTTTCGAGCCCTGGTGACACAGCGGAACTAATTCAGGATATTCACCAACCACAACGCGATGCCGGGGAAGGCCAGGATCAGGCCGATGCGAATGAAGTCGCTGATCAGGAACGGCAGCACGCCCCGAAAGCTCTCACTCAAAGGTACGTCGCGCGCCATGCCGTTGACGACGTAGACGTTGAGCCCCATCGGTGGCACCAGCAATCCGAACGACACGACCATCAGGATCAGGATTCCGAACCAGATCGCCAATGACTCTTTGGGCATGCCGAAATCGAGTGCCATGACGACCGGGAAAAAGATGGGAATTGTCAGCAGGATGATGGACAGCTCCTCGGTGACCGTGCCAAGAATGATGTGCAACGCGACGATCGCCACCATGACCCAGATCGGGGTCAGATGCCAGCCGTCGATCAGCGCCACCAGGTGGTGCTGTATCTGGGTCAGGGCCAGGGTCGAATTCATCACATCGGCGCCGACGAAAATCAGGAAGATCATGGCCGAGCTTTCGGCCGTGGCATAAAAACAGTGTTTGAACTTGTCCCAGGTCATTTCGCGCTTGATCAAGGCTGCCACCAGGGCCGACGCCGAGCCAACCGCAGCTCCCTCGGTGGGTGAGAAGAAGCCACCGTAGATACCACCAAACACCAACACGAATACCACGCCGATCGGCAGCAGACCCAGTATCGTGGACAGGCTCATGCGTGGAGGCCGATCCTGCACGTCAGGCGCGTGGCCTGGAACCAGCCGCACGTAGATGGCGATCACGATCATGTAACCCAGCATCGCAATGATGCCGGGGATGGTGGCGGCCAAAAACAGTTTGGCTATATTTTGTTCCGTCAGGATGGCATAAATCACCAGCGGTACCGAAGGCGGGATCAGAATGCCAAGCGTCCCCGCCGTCGCCAGCGTGCCCGTAGACAGACGACCGGAGTAGCCGTGGCGTTTCATCTCCGGCAAAGCGACGCCGGTGATGGTGGCTGCGGTGGCCACCGACGAGCCGCAAATAGCGCCAAACGCTGCGCTGGCCATCACAGCCGCCATCGCCAGACCTCCCTTGAAGCGGCCCATGACTGTGGCAGTGAACTGAAATAGTGCCTTGCTGATGCCGCCCTGTGTGGCGAACTGACCCATCAGGATGAACAGCGGTATCACGGACAGGTCGTAACTGGCGAAGCGCGCGAACGCCATGCTGTTCATGAAATTGGCGAAGGGCTCCCAGCCGGTTTGTATGACGTAACCGACGGCGCCAGCAACAAACATGCTGATGGCGATCGGCGTACGCAGTGCCATCAGCACGAACATCAGAGCCAGTACAAAAAGGGCGACAGACAAGCCGCTCACAGGGAGTCCTTCACCCGTTTCATGTCCCATGTCCGCCGCGGAAACCACCGAACCCAAACAGCGTCTGGTACAACCCGATGACGGCCGTCAGCGCGAAGGCAGGCGCCATCGTCACGTAGGCGGTCCATTCCGGCACGCCGAGCAACATGGTGCTGGAATTCGTGACCCAGGAGTTGA
>JAYVRP010000622.1:0-5236 GCA_043776215.1 Rhodoferax sp.
CTCAGGCCGCCACAAACCCGGCCAGGCGCTTGCCGATGATCTCGTTGGCCTCGCGCATGATGCGGTCGATCAGTTCCTTGCAGGTCGGCACATCGTGGATCAGGCCCGCCACCATGCCGCAGGACCACGCACCCGCGTCCATCGTGCCTTCGAGCATGATCTTCGGGTAGACACCGGCCACCTCGTCGATGATGTCCGCGAATTTCAGCGCGGCGCCGAGTGTACGTTCCTTCTCCAGCAGTCGGTCCACAGCGCCGTTGCGCAACACCCGTTCGGTGTTGCGCAAAGAGCGCATGACCAGGCGCGTGTCGAGTTCGGTCGCAGCAACGATGGCCTGCTTGACGTTCTCGTGTACCGGCGCCTCTTTGGTGGCGATGAAACGTGTGCCCATGTTGATGCCCTCGGCGCCCAGCGCCAGCGCGGCCACCAGCGAGCGGCCGTCGGCCATTCCGCCGGACGCGACGAACGGAATCTTGAGGGTCTCCGCCGCGCGCGGCAGCAGGATGAAGTTGGGCACGTCGTCTTCCCCCGGGTGCCCGCCGCATTCGAATCCGTCCACGCTGACCGCGTCGCAGCCGATGGATTCGGCCTTGAGCGAATGGCGCACCGAGGTGCACTTGTGGATCACGCGGATGCCCGCATCGTGCAGCGCCGGAAGCCATTTTTGCGGGTTGTTGCCGGCGGTTTCCACGGCCTTCACGCCGCCCTCGATGATCGCGCGGATGTAGCCCGGGTAGTCGGGCGAGGACACGGTGGGCAGGACGGTCAGGTTGACGCCGACGGGCTTGTCGGTCATCTCGCGGCAGCGCCGGATCTCATTGGCCAGCAGCTCCGGGGTCTTCTGTGTCAGGCCGGTAATGATGCCCAGGCCTCCGGCATTCGACACGGCGGCCGCCAGTTCGGCGAAACCGACAAAGTGCATGCCGCCTTGGATGATCGGGTGCTCGATGCCGAACAGTTCGGTGATTCTGGTTTTCATGGCGCAGTGTGCTCCTGGGATGGGGATGGGGTGGGCGGGTTCTCCCCGGCATTATGGTCATGCGCCGCTGCCACCGGTGGCAGGCGCAGTCCCACGCGTGACTGGCGCCGGGCGGGCCGAAAACTATAGTGGTCGCTTCCATCATTCAGGAGATTCCCCATGGGCGTTGCGCTCGCCAAACCATCGATCGATCTGGGCATCGTCACCACCAACGGCGAGCCGATGCTCGCCTTCTACCGCGACCTGCTGGGCCTGAAATACTTGCGCGAGATGCCCATGCCCGGCGGCAATGGCGTGATGCACCAGATGGCATGCGGCGACAGCGTCGTCAAGCTGGTCGTATTGCCTGCAGTTCCTGCCACTGCGGCACCGGGAGGCATACAAGGCAAGGCGCATCGGGCTACCGCTACTGGACCCTGACGGTGAGCAACATCAGCGAGATGCTGGCAGAGTGCACCGTCGCCGGCGCCAAGGTGATCATGAAGGAGCGCGAGTTGCGCCCGGGCGTGCGTATCGGCATGGTGGCGGACCCGGATGGCAACTGGGTGGAGTTCCTGGCGTTGGGTTGATGCTGACCGTGACACCCGGGAAGGCCTGGAAGTCCTGGTCGATCCGGCCGAAGAAATTTTCTTGAAAGGTTTGTCGCCATGCGCATCGTCGTCGCCCAGATGAAGCACGAGACCAACACGTTCTCGCCCGTGCCCACGCCGATCACGCGCTTTGCGGTGGGCACACCGATGCCGCTGGAGGGCGATGCGGCGCTGCATGCGCTGCGCGGTTCCGATTCGGCGATCGGCGCCTTCATCGATCTGGCGCTGGCGGCAGGCGCGGCAATCACCGTGCCTGTGGCCGGCAATGCGTGGCCCAGCGGCCCGGTGGAGGATGCGGCTTTCGAGTACATGGCCGATCGCATCTGCGCCGCCGTTGCCAAGGGTTGCGATGCGGTCCTGCTCGACCTGCACGGCGCGATGGTCACCTGCAGCCACGACGACGGGGAAGGCGAATTGCTGGCGCGTCTGCGCACCATCGCACCGCGCACGCCGATCGCCGTGGCGCTCGACATGCACACCAACCTGACACCCCGCATGGTGGCCCATGCCGATGTGATTGCGGGTTACCAGACCTATCCGCACGTCGACGTCTACCAGACCGGTCGGCGCGCCGCCAGTGCCTTGCTGGCCCAACTGCAGGGCAAGGCCCGCCCGACCGTGGCCTGGGGCCAGCGCCCAAGCTGCCGCATGTGATGCGCCAGTCGAGCCTCGATGCACCCAACCGCGAGATCCAGGCGCGTTGTATCGCGATGGAGAAGGAAGGCGCCTTGTGCGCCAGCCTGTTTGTCGGTTTTCCGCACGCCGACATTGCCGACGCAGGCTTGTCGGCGGTGGTGGTGACCGATGGCGATGCACCGCTGGCACGACGCTGGTGCGACGAGTTGCTCGACACGGCATGGAACAGCCGCGCGTTATGGGTCTACACGCCGGAGCCGCTGGCGCAGTCGCTCGCGCGGGCGCAGGTCCTGCATACGCGCCCGGTGGTGCTGCTCGACCATTACGACAACGCCGCGTCGGGCGGCACCATGGACACGATGGCCGTGCTGGCGGGCATTCTGCAAGCCGGCTTGCAGGACGTGGCGGCGTTTGCCATCTACGACCCGCAGGCGGTGCGGCAGATGCAGCAGGCGGGGCTGGGTGCGCGCGTCACGCTCTCCCTGGGGGGCAAGCTCGACATGCCGAGCCTGGGCCTGAAGGGGCAGCCGCTCGAAGTCAGCGGAACGGTGAAGAACCTCAGCAACGGGCAATTCCGCAACCGCGGCCCGATGTCCAAGGGTGTCTTGATGGACATGGGCCCCACGGCCGTTCTCGACACCGGCGCGGTCGAGATTGTGGTGATTTCGCGCCAGCAGGAACCCAACGACATCGAATGCTTTGCTTCCCAGGGCATCGACCCGACGACGAAACGCTACCTGATGCTCAAGAGCCGCGTGCACTGGCGCGCTGGTTTTGGCGTGCTTGCCAAGGTGACGGTCGAATGTGCCGGTGTCGGTGTCTGCACCTCGGACTACAGCGTGCTGAATTTCGAACGCGTGCGCCGGCCGATGTATCCCCTCGATCCTCAGACGCGAGCTTGACGCGCGGCTGTCGTGGGCCGCGTTCTTCGGTCAAGGGCGCGCTGTCGCCAGGATCTCGGCAATCTCGTGAATGGGAACGACCCAGGTCGTGGCCGAAATCGGGTAGCGGCCGCGGACCGGCGCCACGACAAACGCGCTTTGCACTTGCAGGTCAGCACACGCCTGCCAGAACCCGCGAGCCGGTTTGGGTGCGCTGGAGAACTTGGCTTCGAATGCCAGTTGCTGGCCGCCGATCGTGACCACGACATCGAGTTCAGCGCCGGCGGCGGTGCGGTAGAAATTAACCTCGGCGCCCGAGGGTGCGCCAGCCATGACATGCTCCACCACCATGCCCTCCCAGCTCGCGCCAGCCACGCCATGGCCCTGCAGGTCATGGAGCGAGCCCAGATTGAGCAAAGCGTGCAGCAGGCCACTGTCGCGCACATAGACCTTGGGTGACTTGACAAGGCGTTTACCCAGGTTGGCGTGCAGGGGCATGAGGCGGCGCAGCATCAAAGCATCGACAAACAGGTCGAGGTAGCGCCCAATGGTGCTGTGCGCGACGCCCCCGAGCGCCTGTCCGATCTGCGCGGCATTGAATAGCTGACCGTGGTTGTGCGCGAGCATGCGCCAGACCCGGTGCAAGGTCGCCGCCGGTATGGTGACTCCGAGCTGTGGCAAATCGCGTTGCAGGAAGGTCTGGATCAGGTCCTGGCGCCACTGCATGGCGCGGGTGTCGGTGCTTGCGGTGTAACTCAGGGGGAAGCCGCCCCGCAGCATCAACCGCTGCAGCGACAGCAGCTTGTCGATGTCCGTCTGTGCCTGCGCGGCATCCGTCCCGGAGGCCATCAGCTCGTGGGCAAGCAGTGGGGACAGCTCCATGTAACTCACGCGGCCAGCCAGCGACTCGGCGCTTTGCTTGAGCAGCTTCCCGGATGCGGAGCCCAGCAGCAGGAATCGCCCTGCCCGGCGCTGGAGGTCTATTTCGGGGCGCAATGCTGCGAAAACGTCGGGCGCCGCCTGCACCTCGTCAAGGATGACCAGCTGGCTGCGGTTGGCGGCGAAAAAGGTTTCGGGATCCTGCAACTGCGCGCGGTCCGAGGGACGCTCCAGATCCAGAAAGACTGCTTCCTGGCGCAGCTCCGCAATGGTGCGGGCGAGTGTCGTCTTGCCAACCTGGCGCGGACCGACCAGCACCACCCCGGGGTAATAATTGAGTCTTTCGAGCACGTCGTTCAGGAGCGTGCGCTCGATTTTCGGCAATACAGTGGGGTTGTTCATCATTGTATTTTGATCTGCCATCGCTCAATTTACAAGGATAAATACACCACATCGCCAACGCGCGCTCGCCTCTTTCCTGCGCCTGCAGAGGGTCGCGGCGGCGCGCCACCCACTGGGCGCGCCGCGGAGAGAGATACGCTGCGAAGCGCAAACTCACGGCGTCACGATCGGGAAGCTGCGCGGCGCCTTGTCGATCAGGCCGAAGAAACGCACTAGGTCGATCCGGCTGCCGCTGACGGACAGATCGTCGCCCAGCAGCATGTCTTTCGCGCCGGCCGTGCCGGTCATCAAGCCCACGAAAACCGCTTGGGTCACGGTCAGGGTGGCGTTGGCCGCCGGGTCCGGCGCCGTGCGGCGGTGGTGCAGCACCGCGTTCTCGATCCACAACACGTAGGACTCCTTGAGGTCGGGCAATACCAGGTTGAGCTTGAGTGTGCTGTCCTGCGCGCGCGGTCCATTGAGACTGGCCGCCATCGCGTCCAGGTAACGTTCCACCGGCGCCAGGCCGAGCATGCCGATCGACAGCGCCACCTCCGGCCCGTCGCCGGTTTTGCCGCTGCGCAACTCGAGTGCGCCGCTCAGGTAGAAGTTGCGCCAGATCGCCGACTCGGCGGCGTAGCCGAGTTGCTCGTAGCTGCGTGCGAGCAGCGCTCGGGCCTGGCCATGCCCGGGCTCGGCGAACACCACCTGGTTCAGCAACTCGGCGACCCAGCGAAACTCGCCCCGGTCGAATGCAGCCTGCGCGGCCACGACGGTCTTGTCCGCGCCGCCCATCAGCGCGACGTAACGCGTGGCCGCCTCCTTGCGCGGCAGCGGATCGAGGTTGGCCGGGTTGCCGTCGAACCAGCCAAGGTAGTGCTGGTAAACGG
>JAYVRP010000623.1:0-1646 GCA_043776215.1 Rhodoferax sp.
AGCCTTCAGGCAACACGTCGGCCATGGCCACGACGCTGTGGGTCTCGATGCTGCGGTGCGCGGCGATACCGGTGGCCACGGAGCGGAGTCCGTCTTCCAGCGTTACTTCGGGGGGCAGGCCGTGGCGGACGACATGGGCGAACCTGGCATGCTCGACATACGAAGCGCCGAAATGGTTCCCCATGTACTTGATGCTGGTGTCCCATATGCGGCGCACCGAGACGCCCCTGCCGCTGCTCGCGCTCTGGCCCCAGACCTTGCGGGTGCCCCAGTCCTCGCGCCGGCCATAACGCAGGGTCATCGAGGGCAGCAGGGACTCCAGCTTGCCGGTGTCGCCCACGACGATGATCTGCTCGTTGTCGACCGAGTTCTCTGCAAACATGCACAAATCCAGCATGGCCCGCGCGCCGCTCGGGTACTCGATCACTACATACGCACTGTCCAGAATGTCGGGTGTGCGGCCGTCGTAGGACTCGTCCAGGTGGTTCACGCGCTGACCACCAGAGGCAAATACCGACACCGGCCGTTCGCCCAACACCAGGTCCATCAGATTGAAGTAATGGCAACACTTTTCCACCAGCGTACCGCCGGTGTTGGCCGAGAAGCGGTTCCAGTCGTCCACCTTGGGATAGAAGGGCTCGCGGTGCTCCCGGATGGCCACTTGGTGGATGCGGCCAACCGCACCTTCCTGCGCCAAGCGCAGCATCTCGGCCACCGGGGGCATGTAGCGGTACTCCTGGGCCACCCAGATGATCGGCTTGCGGTCTTTGGCAAGTTGCACCAATTCCAGGCAGTCGGCAACACGGGTGCACAGCGGTTTTTCGATCAGAATGTGCGCGTCTGTTGCCATCGCCTTGCGCAACACCTCCAGGTGGGTGTGGTTGGGTGTGGAGATCACCAGCGCATCAAAGCCGCCGTGGGCCAGCAGGTCCTGGTAGTTGTCGAAGGCCTGGGCAGGGCCCGCCAGCAGCGCCAGCGCCGCAGCGCGGCTGGCGGCATTTGGGTCGGCGATCGCCGTGACTTCGGTGCCATCAAGGGTCTTGATGTTCTCGATGTGTTCGCGGCCCATGCTGCCGCAGCCTATCAGTGCATAACGAATCTTTTGCAATGTCATGGCGTTACTCCAGTGTGGCGCCGGAGGCGCGGATCACAGGCACCCAGCGGGCAACTTCGGCCGTGACAAAGGTGGTGAATTCCTCCGGTCCGCGCTCGACGACGCTGGAGCCGGTTTGTGCAAATTTCTGGCGCACGTCGGGCTTGGCCAAGGTTTCGCGCACGCCCCGCGCGATCCGGGAGACCACATCGCGCTGCATGCCGGCCGGCCCGACGATTCCTTGCCAGCCGGAGGTCTCGAGCGCCGCATAACCCGACTCCCGTGCCGTGGCCACATGGGGTAATTGCGCCATGCGCTGCGGCTCGGTCACGTAGATCGCCTTGAGCCGGCCGCCCTGGATTTGCGGCAGCAGCACGGACGCGGCGTCCACCAGCAGATGGGTCTGCCCTCCAATCAGGTCCTGCACGGCCGGGGCGGAACCCTTGTAGGGCACATGCACCAGCCGGGTTCCGGCGGCCTGGTTGAGCAACTCGCCGTTGAGGTGGGTGATGGAGCCACTGCCACCAGAGGCGTAGTTGCCCTTGTCGCCCTG
>JAYVRP010000624.1:0-1645 GCA_043776215.1 Rhodoferax sp.
GCGCGTTATGCAGACCAGTTGGCCGACGCCCCGGCCGACCGGGAACGGCTCCGGGCCGGCCCCGTTTCCATCTTCCACCTGGATTACGACTGGTCCCTCAATGACAGCGCCCGCTGAAGCGCCTGGCCACACGCTGGTCCTGTTCAATTACGACTGGGACCAGGCCGGGTTCGCGCGCTGGCAGGACAAGTTCCGTTTTGACAATGCGGGTTTCGACCTCTTTTCGTTTCCCAGCAACGCGCGCCTGGTGTGGTTCAGGATGCAGGCCTTCGTGGACGGCCTGGTGCGCCGCGCCCAGCGGGCTGGCTGGCAAGCCGTGGTGTCCAACCACGAACAGTTCGGCGCGTTGGCCGCCGCCATGCTGGCCGAGCGCATGGGCTGGCCCGGCACACCGGTCGAAGCCATCCTGGCCTGCCAGCACAAGTTGTACGCCAGGCAGGTGCTCGACCGCGTCTGCCCGGAAGCCAACCTTGCGTTCTCGTCGCTCGACGCCGCCTACGGCGAACCCGTGCCCGAGGGGCTGCTTTACCCGCTGTTCGTCAAGCCGGTGAAAGCGGCGTTTTCAGTGCTGGCAGCGACGGTGGAAAACAGGGACCAGCTCCACGCCCATACCCGCTTTGGCGCCTGGGAGTTGTGGGTCATCCGCCACCTGGTCGAGCCGTTCGAACAAATCGTGCGCCAGCGCCTGCCGCAAGCGGGAACGGCACACCGCCTGTTGCTGGAAGAGCCAGTCAAGGCCATGCAATACAACCTGGACGGATATGTGTTCGGTGGTAGCGTGCACGAGATCGGGATCGTCCAGGCCGTCATGTACCCGGGCACAGAAGCCTTCATGCGATTCGACTACCCCAGCGGATTGTCCGACGCCGTACACACACGCGCTATCGAGGTCGCCCGCAAGTTCCTGGGCGCCATCGGATTCACCAACGGCATGTTCAACATGGAGTTTTTCCATGACCCAGCAAGCGGCAAGTTGACGGTGATCGAGTTCAACCCACGCATGGCGCCGCAATTCTCCGACCTCTACCTGCGTGTGGAAGGCATCGACCTGCACGGCATGGCCCTGGAGCTGGCCTGGGGCCGCGACCCCGGTGTACTGCCACACAAACAGCCGGTGGCGGGTGCGGCGTCGAGTTTTGTCTACCGGATATTCAACCCGGCGACGCCGGTTGCCATGCCGCAGCCGGCACAACGCAGTGCCTTTGCCCGCAGCTTCCCGGACGGCATGCTGCTGGAATTCCCCAAGCCACGCGGCTCGATGCAGCGCGACTTCAAATGGCTCGGCAGTTACCGCTATGCGATCATCCACCTTGGCGGCGCCGACAAGGCCGATCTGCGCCGGCGCTGCGAGCAGGCCAGTGCGCTGTTTGGCTGGCCGCCGCCTTATGCCGGCGCGGCGGCGGAACCAATCCGCGTGCTGTCGCATCTCACGAGCACCCTTTCCACCTCCCTGGAGCCCACACCATGAAACCCACACTGTCCCGATTCCTCGCCCTGGCAATCATTGTCATCGGCCTCGCCGGATGCAGCGCCATGACGGCGCAAAACCCCTCGGGCAATCTGCGCCCGGTCAACGCCGTCGCAGACGGCAGTGACGCAGGTGTCATGCTCAAGGGTGCTGACGTGGTGGCCTACTTCACGCAGG
>JAYVRP010000625.1:0-19663 GCA_043776215.1 Rhodoferax sp.
CGCAAGCCCAGCATGTTGGTATTGCGGATGTCCTTCGGGTATTGCACCTTGTACTTGTCGTAGGTTCCCGGGGGCAACTGGTAGACCCAGTCGTTTTCGCCCGACTCGAACAACTTGACGTCGGCATTTTGCTCTTCGACTGCCAGGTAGGTCGCCTTGGTCAACTGCACGTTCTTGACGTCCCAGTAGGTGGGACTTTTTCCGAGCACAATTTTGCTGTTGACTTGCCAATCCTTGAGGATGAATGCACCGTTGCCCACCATGTTTGCCGGCTTGGTCCATTCCTTGCCATGTTTGTCGACGGTGGCCTTGTGAACCGGCCCCAACTGCAAATTTGACACCACCTCAGGCAGGAAACTGGCCGGGAATGGTGTCTTGATTTCCAGGGTGTAGGCATCCAGCGCCTTGACACCCAACTCGGCCGGCGGTTTCTTGCCGTCGATGATTTCCTTGGCGTTTTGCAGGAAGATGCCGTAGGTGGAGGCGTATTTGGATGCGGTGGCAGGGTCTACGAAACGGCGCATGCCATACACAAAATCTTCCGCCGACACCCCGTCACCGTTGGACCATTTCGCATTCTTGCGCAGCTTGAACACCCAGGTCTGCGGGTCGGTCTGTTTCCAGCTCTCGGCCACACCCGGAACCACCTTGCCGCTCGAATCCACCGCAGTGAGACCCTCGAACAGATCGCGGATCACGTTGTTGGCGGGCACCCCTGACGCCACGGCGGGATCCAGAGTTTCGGGTTCGGAGCCATTGTTGCGCACCAACTCCTGGGTGTCATGGAGTTTCACTCCGGCCGGCACGCTGGCCGCGAAAGCCGCCGGCCCATAAATCATGGCGACGCTGATTGCCAGTGTGCAGGCTTTAAATTTGATTGTCATGGGATTGCTCCTTGAATATCGGACACAACGCGGCGCCGAAGCAGCGGCGCGTGAACAGGTGTCCGAATATACCGCCGCCGTGGCCCGACAACGGCAGGGAGCAAACCTTTTTTGGAGTTCGTTGACGCGCCTAGCCGCGAGCCAGCATCGCCTGCCCCAGTGCGAACACGGAATTAGGAGCCTTGACCTCGGACACATCGCTTGGTGGTTTCTTGAAGACGCCCACCTTGGCGGGTCGCCGTGCTTCGACAAAGATGCCCTTCGAATGCTGGTCTTGTGTCAGCTTTTGCAGAGTGATGGACTGCATGTAGTCCACGATCCTGCTGTTCAACGCATCCCAGAGTTCCTGGGTCATGTCCTGCCCTGCCGGGTTGGCCTCAGATGCGAGCACACCAGTATCGGCCCCTCGCTCGCCCTCCACTGCGCCGATGATGTCTGCCACCGTGATGCTGCTGGCAGGCTGCCCAAGCCTGTAGCCGCCGCCCGGGCCGCGGGTGCTTTCAACCAGTCCTTGCTGGCGCAACTTGCTGAACATTTGCTCCAGGTACGAAAGCGAGATCTGCTGGCGCGCAGCGATGTCGGACAGTGGTACGGGGCCCAGTCGCTCGTACAAGGCGACCTCGATCATGGCGGTAACAGCAAAACGCCCTTTGGTACTCAATCGCATGGTGGTTGCTCCTGTAACAGTCACGGTGTGTGACCCTTCGAACTTTACGGAATCGCTTACTTCGCGTAAATTCGTATTTACTACTATTTAACTTCGATTAATACGAACAATGAATTTTAAGCACCTGCACTACTTCTGGGTCACTGCCAAGGCGGGCGGTGTCATGCGGGCCGGCGAGCAATTGCACACGACGCCACAAACCCTCTCCGGGCAGATCAAACTGCTCGAAGGCTGGCTAGGCAGAAAGCTGTTTCGCAAGAGCGGGCGCCAACTCGAATTGACGGAAGACGGCCGCATGGCGCTTGGGTATGCCGAACAGATATTCACGCTGGGCACCGAGTTGGAAACCGCCTTTAGCCAGGCGCGCGACGGGCAATCGATCCTCGACTTTCGCGTCGGGGTGGCGGACTCGGTCGCCAAATCTGTCGCCTACCGGCTGCTGGAGCCCGCGTTGTCCGTGGCGGAACCAGTCCGGCTGATCTGCAGCGAAGGCAAGTTCCCAGATTTGCTGTCTCAATTGGCGCTGCACAGGCTGGACCTGGTGATTGCCGACGAACCGATGTCGCGCCGCATCAGCGTCAAGGCCTTCAATCATCCGCTGGGCAGCACCGCGATGAGTTTTTTCTGCGCTCCGGGCCTTAAGTGCGAGTTGAAGGGCCCGTTTCCAGAATGCCTGAATGGAATGCCGATGCTGATCCAGGGCGCTTCTGCCTCCGTCCGTCACCAGTTGGAGGGTTGGCTGACGCGGCACCAGATCCACCCGCGGGTGATTGGAGAATTCGATGACGGAGCGTTGATGACCGCTTTTGGCCGTGAAGGTCGTGGAGTCTTCATGGGTCCCACCGTCCTGGAGCCTGAAACTGTGACGCAATTCGGGGTGGAAGTCATCGGCCGCAGCAGTGAACTGGTGGAGGAGTTTTTTGCCGTTTCCGTTGAGCGACGCATCACCCACCCTTGTGTTGTTGCGATCACCGACGCGGCGCGAGGGCAACTCTTCAGCGCATGACACACCTTCACCCGCCAACCTCTGGCCACGTCGTCCACATTCGTGCCACAAGACAACGAACGGGAACCGCATGACCGAAAACTGGTACGACCGGCATGTGCTGCCCTATGTGATCGATCTTGCCTGCGGAACCAGCCCGATCAACAAGCAGCGCATGAAGGTAATTTCCCGGGCACACGGCCGGGTCATGGAGGTCGGAATTGGAACGGGCCTGAACTTGCCCTTTTATGACAAGGCGCGTGTTCGCAGCATTGTTGGTGTCGACCCAGCGCTGCGTATGCACCGCCTGGCGCTGAAACGAATCGAAGCTTCCGGCATCGCGGTCGAACTCATCGGCCTTTCCGCCGAAAAACTGCCAGTGGAAGATGCCAGTTTTGACACGGTCGTCAGCACCTACACCCTGTGCACCATTCCCGATCCGCTGTCCGCACTCAAGGAAATGCGCCGCGCGCTTGCGCCCGGAGGCAAACTCCTTTTCTCGGAGCATGGCCGCGCACCGACCGCCAATATATCCAAGTGGCAGACACGCCTTCAGCCCTATTGGAGCAAGTTTTCTGGTGGCTGCATGCTGGACCGCGATATCCCGGCACTGCTTGACGCTGCGGGATTCAAGCCCGAACTGCAATCCCGCTACATTCCGGGGCCCAAGATCCTTTCGTTTCACTACTGGGGTGAAGCGATCGCTGCATGAAATGGGCGGTGAGCTTGGGGTGGGTCGGTCCGGAAGCCGATTGCCACGCGAGGCGGCCGGTCGAGTACCTATCGGCATAGGGGGCAGCACTTATCGGCTGCGCCCCTGCCACACCGCCCGGCATGCCGGTCCGCAGCGGGCGGTTCGAGAGTTTGAGGTCATGAGAGTCTGGGCAACCCCAACTGATCGAATTAACGCATGGTGAGCACGCTGTTGAGCAGCTTGGCACTGTTGCGCCATCAGCGCGGACTTCCAGGCCGTGGTTGCCCAATGGCCCAGGATTGCGGACCGCCTGCAGATCCCACGACGCGAACAGTAACGCGTTGCGCCGACGTTTCGTATTGCGGGGGCGGCGGGTCGATAATGAGCAGCCGCGCTAGAGTGTGCGCGCGAGACGCGTGGCGCCGGGCCAGCGGCTGGCACCTGCTTTGAACGAAGGACCTGACCATGGAAACAGAAGCCACTGAGCCCCTTTTGCTCGACCAGTCTGTTCTGGTACCTTTTTGCCAGGCGCACCATATCCGAAGGCTGGCCTTGTTCGGGTCGCAATTGAAGAGCACCGCAGGGCCTGACAGTGACGTCGACTTGCTGGTGGAGTTTGACCCAGCGCACATGCCGGGCCTGCTCGGCGTCGCGGCAATGGAGATTGAGTTGTCGGACATCGTGGGGCGCAAGGTGGAACTGCGCACGGCGCGCGACCTGTCCAGGCATTTCCGCGATGAGGTGGTCCGTACGGCCGAGGTACGTTATGCAGCGTGACGACCGCATCCGGCCGCGGCACATGATCGAGGCTGCCGAAGATGCATTGCGTTTTGTGGATGGTCGGGCGCGGGCCGATCTGGACAGTGACCGGATGCTGCTTTTCGCGGTGGTGCGTGTGATCGAGATCGTGGGCGAGGCGGCCAGCAGAATGTCGTCGACCGCACGCGCTGATCATGCGGCGATCCCTTGGTCGGCGATCATTGCCATGCGCAACAGGTTAACGTGAAATAGCTTTCATGATGCGGGGTGAAGCGTGAGCATCATGGAAGTTAGTGCATGCCTATTTCGAGATCGATACGGACATCGTGTGGGTCGCGGTCCAGCAGGAAATTCCGGCCTTGCTGTTGCGACTCAAATCGATTGCGGAGTGAGGTGAGTTGGTGGCGGCGCGGCACTCAACCATCCCGTGCCCCCTGCTCCCCCCATAACTGGCAAAGATGCAGCGCCAACCGATGCAAGGCCTGCCACCCGATATGCGATGCACCCGGGCGACCTGTCCGCTCAGGACCGCCGCGGGCAACTTGAGCACGTCGTACCGCACCACACTCAGCGCCGCACTTTCCACCTGCTCGAAGCCCAGCTCGCCGGCGGACGGTCGGCAGTTACCGATCCGTCCTCAGCGGCCCGTGAAGATGGGCGCTCGCTTCTCCTTGAAGGCCAGCTGGGCTTCCTTCGCGTCGTCGGTCTTGCCAATGATGGCGGTCATGTCCTGTTCGTAGCGGTAACCGTCGCGCAGGCTCATGTCCTCGATCACGTTGAGCGTGTGTTTGCCCATGCGTGTGGAAACCGGGCTTTTGGAGGCGATCGTCGCTGCCAGTTCGAGCGCGGCCGGCATCAGTTCTTCGGGTGAGGTGCAGGCCTCCACAATGCCCAGACGCAGCAGTTCGACGCCGCTCACGCGGTAACCGGTCAGCATCATGCGGCGCAGCCTGGAATGGCTGAACAAGCGCATGGCGTGCCGGCACCCGCCCAGCAGCCCCACATCGACCTCGGGCAAGCCGAGCGAGGCCTTGTCCGAACACAACAGGATGTCGGCCGACGCGACCATGGCCAGACCGGAACCCAGGGCCGCGCCGTTGATGGCGCAGACCACCGGCTTGGCGCACTCTCGGATGGCGTGGAAACATTCCCGCGTGCGACGCGAATGGGCAACCAGGTCACCCGGCCCCTTGATGTTCTCGGAGCGGCCCTTGAGATCGGCGCCGGCGCAGAACACCTTGCCAGCGCCTGTCAGCACCACGACCCGCACGTCATCCATCTCGGACAACTGGTCCAAGGCCTGGGTCAACTCGTCGTTCAGGGTGCGCGTCAGCGCATTGACCGGTGGGCAGTTCATGGTCAAGGTGGCGACATGCGCCTGGATCTGGACGTCAAGCTGGGTGAACGGGGTCATCGAAGTTCCGGTCTGGGAGGGAAGGTAGGCAGGCAAGCAAGCTAATCGAGCGAGATGTTGCCTCTTTTTATCACGGGTAACCAGCGGTCCAGCTCGCTGCGCACATAGGACACGAACTCCGCGCTGGTTCCAGGGAGGGGCACGCCAGCGAACTGGTCAAAACGGCTGGCAAGCTCAGGAGACTTCAACGCCGCCTGGATCGCTGCTCCCAAGGGCTTGCTGACCGGCTCGGGCAGCCCCGCCGGACCGACCAAACCGTACATGCCCTCAGCGATCACGTCGGGCAACCCCACCTCGACCGCGCTCGGCACATCCGGCAACCAGCGCGCGCGCTTGACGTCCGTGGTGAACAACGCGCGCACCTTGCCGCTCTGTATCAATGGCAAGGCACCGGGGGTTTCGACAAAAAAGACGTCGACCTGGCCGCCCATCAGATCCTGCAAGGCCGGCGCCGCGCCTTTATAGGGCACGTGCAGCATGTCGATGCCGGCCTTTTGCTTGAACAGTTCGGCCAGGATGTGGGTACTGGTTCCCGCGCCCGCCGAGGCGATTGCGAACTTGCCAGGCTGGGCCTTGGCCTGTTGCACCAATTCCTGCGTGGTCCTGGCCGTGACGCGTGCGCCGGCAATCAGGATGTTGGGGGTGGATACCATCTTGCTGAGCAGGGTCAGATCCTTGAAGGTGTCGAACAGTAACTTGTCCTTTTCCATCAGCAGCGGGAGGAACACCAGCGCACCGCCGCCGGCAAGGCCGATGGTGTAGCCATCGGGCGCCGCACGTGCCACCGATTGCACCCCAAGCGCCCCGCCGACACCGGCACGGTTCTCCACCACCACGGTCTGCTTGAGCTGGACCGACAAGGCCTGCGCGAATGCGCGGCCGTAACCATCGGCCGGACCACCGGGTGGAAACGGCACCACCACGGTGACCGGCTTCTCCGGGTAAGCGGCCCAAGCGGTACCCGGCAGCAGGGCGAGCGGCGCACCGACTACAGTGGCTGCAGCGGTGGACAGTATCTGACGACGATGCATGGTGTGTTTCCTGGAATAAAGATTCGTCCTATAGGCGCCGCCAGTTTAGGGAGCGACAGCGGCATGTGCCATCCCCAGTGTGGCAAGGCAGCTTTGCGAGCCCACGCACGGCAGAAGGCCTATGCTTGGCAGCCATGAAGATCGGAATCATCGGCGCCGGTGCCATCGGCGGCTTTTTTGCGGCGCGTCTGGCGCTGGCTGGGCACACGGTCAGCGTGCTGGCGCGCGGCGCCACGCTCGCGGCACTGCGCGACCACGGGCAACGACTGGAAAGCGGCGGCCAGAGCCTTGCCGTTCCCGTGTATGCCAGTGATCGCGCGCAAGACTTCGGCCCCCAGGACGCCGTGGTACTGGCCGTCAAGGCGCCGTCGCTGGCGCAGGTCATGCCGGCGCTGGCACCCTTGTGTTCCCCCGATACCGTCGTGCTGCCTGCGCTTAACGGCTTGCCCTGGTGGTATTTTCTCGCGGCAACAGGGCCGCTGGCGGGTCATCGGCTGTTGTCGGTGGACCCGCATGGCCTGATTGAACGCGCTGTGGCGCTGCCGTCGATTCTGGGTTGTGTGGTGTTCCCGGCGTGTTCCGTGAAGTCGCCCGGCCACGTGGTGCATGCCAGCGGCAACCGGGTGGTTTTCGGGGAGCCGGCGGGGGGACACAGTCCGCGCGCGCAAACCATTGCCGCTGTTTTCAAGGGGGCTGGGTTCGACGCCGAGGCCAGCGCCGGCATTCGCCAGGAGATCTGGCTCAAGCTGTTGGGCAACGCGTGCTTCAACCCGGTGAGCCTGATCACACGCTGCGCCACCGACCTGCTGATCGATGATCCGGGCGTGTACGCGTTGTTCACGGCCATGATGCACGAGACGTTGGCTGTGGGTGTCGCCGCCGGAATTGACGTCGCCATCGAGCCGAAACAACGGCTTGCGCTCACCCGTCGCCTGGGTCATATCAAGACATCGATGCTGCAGGATGCCGAAGCCCACCGGCCGGTCGAGCTGGAGGCGATTCTGGGCGCATTGGTCGAAGTGGCAGCGGCCACCGGCGCGCCAGCGCCCCTGCTCCGCGCTGTTCATGCGATGGCGCGCATGCATGCCGCGGCTGCCGGACTGCTGCCCACTGCCGACTCCAACCTGCCGGTCTGAGCGATGGCCATTACCTACGAAGCGGTCAAGAACCTCACAGCGCAGCTCTACGACTGGTCGCTGCGCAAGGTGCCGGACGACGCGCAACACGCTTTGCGTGGTCTGTTGAAAAGCGAGAGCAACGAAACCGCGCGCAAGACATTGACCTTCATGCTGGCCAGTTCGGACGCGGCCGAACGCGGCAACCGCTTCGTCTGTTCGGATTCGGGCGTGCCGGTGTACCTGATGCGTATAGGCACCGCCGCGCGGCTCGAAGGGCCGATCAAGCAGGCGTTCACGGACGGCTTTGCCGAACTGGTGGCGCGCATCGAGCCGCCGCTGCTCGATCATGTGACGAACCCGCTCACGTTGCAGCGCGGCCACAGCGGGCGCGACATGCCGCTGGTGACCTATGAGCTGATTGACGATGCCGATTACGTCGAGATCACCTGCTCGCCCAAAGCCCTGGGTTCCGGACGCTGGGCCGCGCTGGAGATCTTTTCGTTTCCGACACTCGACGTCATAGAGCGGTACGTGCTGGAAGTCGTCATGAAAGCCGGTTCCCAGCCTTGTCCCCCCGTGGTGATCGGCGTCGGCATCGGCGGCAGCTTCGACTACGCGGCGAAGATGGCCAAGCTGGCGACCTTGCGCCCGGTCGGAGCCAGCCACCCGGAGCCCATGGTGGCGGCGATGGAGCAGCGGCTGCTGGCAGCCGTCAACAAAACCGGCTTCGGGCCGATGGGCACCGGCGGCGACGCCACCTCGATGGCGGTTCATGTGGACTACGCATCGGGTCACGGCTTCACGCCGGTGGCCGTGTGTTTCAACTGCTGGATCAACCGGCGCACCAGCGCGCGCATCTACAACGACGGACGGGTGGAACGTATTGACTGATGTCCGCCTGACCATGCCGATCAGCGCGCAGCAGGCACGGGCGCTGAAAGTCGGCGACACGGTGCTGATCGACGGAGACATCGTCGTGAGCGCCGGGCTGCCCACTTACGAGCGGATTGCCGAGTACCTGCGTGAGGGACGCGAACTGCCGATCGACCTGGCGCAGGGCGTGTTGTTACATCTGGGTTCCTACAGCCGCGAGACACCGCAGGGCGATCTCGAGGTGCTCTATATCAACCCGACCACCAGCACGCGCTTCAACCCGCTCATGCCAGGCATCATCCGCGGGCTCGGCCTGCACGCGGTGGGCGGCAAAGGCGGACTCGACGCCGCCTGCGCCCAGGCGATGAAGGAGGCCGGTTGTGTTTACCTGTCGTTCCCCGGCGGCGGCAGCGCATTGTTGTCAGAGGCCTTGCGCGGCGTGTTGCAGGTGGCGTGGCCCGAGCTCATCACGCACTACCGCCTGGTGAAGCTGCGCGTCGAGGGGTTGGGGCCGGCTACCGTGGGCATCGACGCCCATGGCAACAGTGTGTACGACGATCTGAAAGCCAGTTCGCGCGATCGCTTGCCGCAAATATTTGCGGAACTCGACCGCGACCGGGCTGGCGGCGCTTCGTCGCGTTAACGTGAAATAACTTTCATGATGCGGGGTGAAGTGTGGGCATCATGAAAGTTAGGTGTACAGGCGCGCAGGATTGTCGACCAGGATGCGCCGGGTCGTGGCCGGGTCATCGGTCCAGCGCAGGAAGATGTCCATGAGCTCGCGCGTGACCGGTGCCGGCTGCAGATTGAGGTGCGGCCAGTCACTGCCCCACACCAGTTGCTCCGGGTTGGCGGCCACCAGCGCTTGCTGGAATGCCTTGCCGAGTTCGGGGTCTGGCGCATCACGCAGGTTGCGGTAGGCGCACAACTTCACCCACACCGCGTGTTTTTCTACCAGGCGCAGCAAAACACCGAAGCCCGGCTCGCGGGTGCCCGCGCGGTGGTCAAAGCCCGCCATGTGGTCAAGCACCACGGTCACCGGCAGGGTGCGCAACACGGGTGCGATGTCCGGCAAGGCCCGGCAATCGGTCCACAACTCCGCATGCAGGCCCGCGTCGGCCATGGCCGGTGCCATGCGTGCCAAGTCCGCCAGCAGGGCACTTCCGGCAAAGTTGCCGGCGGGCCCGCTTCGGTGGCTGAACCGCAATGCGCGGATACCGGCTGCACGCCACGACTGCATCACCGATGGCGTCGCATCGGCACTGACCAGCACACCACGCCAACGCGGCTGCATCTGCAGCGTGTCCAGCACCAGGCCGTAGTCGGTGCCATAAGCGCTGGGGTGGACCAGCACACCGCGGGCCAGCCCGAGGCGCGTCAGCAGCGCCGCGTAGTGCGCCCGCATGGCCTCGGGCGGCGTATAGCTGCGTTGCCCGGCAAGCGGGTACTGCGCATACGGTCCGAACAGGTGTGCGTGGCAGTCCCAGCCATCGCTGGCAGCCGGAGCCACAGCGTCAGAATCCGCCATGTTGAGGCAATGGAAAAGCCGCAGCCACACCCTCGGGCAGCGGAATTTCATGCGCGTTGAGTGTCATTGCCACCAAGGTGTAGTAGCCAATCAGTGCCGTCAGCTCCACCAGAGTGCGTGGGTCGAACAAGGCCAGCGCGGTGGCATAGGTGGCGTCGCTGACCGACTTGCTGCGGTTGAGCTCGAGCGCGTAGTGGTAGATCGCCGACTGGCGGGTGTCCATGCCCGACGGCGTGGTGTTCGCCAGAATCGATTCGATGATGCCCTGGGGCAATCCTGCTCGTTCGGCCTCCGGGCGGTGCGCGTCCCACTCGAAGGGTGAATTGCAGTGGCGCGCGGTCACCAGGATGGCCAGTTCCGACAATTCGGGTGGCAACAAGGTGCTGTAGCGCAGTTGCGCGCCCAGTGCCTGCCAGCAGTCGGCCAGCACCGGGTTGTAGAGCGCCGCGCGCAACGGGCCACGCAGGCGGCCGCGCGGGCCGGCGACGACCTTGTCGTAGACCGCGCGTTGCCGCGGGTCGAGCTCTTCGGGGGTGGGCAGGTGAATTCGAGGCATGTGATTGCGAGCGCATGGGAGCGCTGGCGGTGGTGGAGGCAGGCGTTCAGCTTAACGCGGCCATGCCAGGCCAGACAGGCGCTTTTGTGAATGGCTGTGTTGCGTGCGCGGTACTGGCCCGACAGCCTCCTAGCCGTCGTTCCAGTCGCTGTCGCCAGTCATGGTGCTCACGATATCGACGATCAAGGCCTCGATTTCGGTTACGGCGCGACCGGGCGCCTTGGTCTTGGCGGTGGCCATGCTGATCTTTCGCTGCAGGTGCGGGTTGACGATGCGCGCCGCCTGCAACAGACCATCGGCAATTTCGTGGCGTACCGCATGCAGCGGCAACACCGTGTACAGGCCCTCTGCGGCGACGATGGACTTCATGATTGGCAATGAATCCGCTTCTATCACCGGTACCACGCTGATACGTTCGGCCCGGGCCACTGCGTCCAGCGAATTGCGCAGACCATTCGGCGACCCCGGAAGAATGAACGGTAGACCGTCGAGTTCGTGGAAATCGACTTCCGCCTGGTTGGTGACACGGTCGCCGGCAGCGCCGATCAGGTAACTCTCGACCAGCGACAGTTCGCGCTCGATTTCCTGCGTGGACGGCGCGTACCGGTACAGGATGGCGATGTCCAGGCGCGCGTCCACCAGCCATTCGTCAATCTGGCCGCTGGACCCCTCCAGGATGCGCAGGTGCACCTTGGGCAGAGCGGCCCGCACCCGCGTGAACAGCGCGGGAACAATGGACGGCGCCAGCGAGGGCAACAACCCTATCGTGACCTGGCCCATCGGAGTTGGAGCGCCGCCGTGCACCTGCTGCTCCAGCACTTGCGCGTCCCGCAGCAGCGCCTTCACGTGGGGCAGCAGGCGCGCGCCGGCTTCCGATAGTTCGACACCCCGGCCGGTACGTTTGAAAAGCCGGCTGTTGCAGTCGCGCTCCAGGGCATTGACGATGCGGCTCAGCATGGACTGGTTGGTATCGAGGCGGATGGCAGCGCGGGTGAGGCTGCCCAGTTCGGCCACGACCAGGAACGCGCGCCAGCGCTGCAGGTCCTGCGTCACCCCCAACCGGATGTCGCTTGCTTGGCCGATTTGCATGTGTCTCCCACCTTGTTCTGTCGCATACCGGGCATGCCCTGTGCGTGTTGCGCGGGCGGAAATGATTGTAGTTGCCGCTTTACTGCCACACCGCGTGTTGCGGCTTGGCGCAAAGCTGCGTTGACGCGCTCTTGCTGGGCGTTCGGCCTGCGCCGTAGAACAATGGCGAATCACGAACCCAACGGCATCGGACATGACCCAGCTTCCTGACAACTGGCACTTCTCGCAGCGCGGACTCGGTCTCACCGATTCGGCGATACGCGCCTTGTCCAAGCGGCTTGTCGGCCGCAGCGACATCATCTCCTTTGCTGGCGGCATGCCCTCGCCCGCCACCTTCCCCCAAGCCGCTTTCTCGCGCGCGTTCGAAGCCGTGATGCGGCAAGATGGAGCGGCTGCGCTGCAGTACGGGCCGACCAACGGGTACGCGCCACTGCGCGAGTGGATAGCGGCGTCGTTGTCCGGCCCCGGGTTGCGCATCTCCCCTGATCAGGTGCTTGTCACGTCGGGTTCACAACAAGGGCTGGATCTGATCGGCAAGGTGTTGCTGGATCCGCACGACCGGGTCGGTGTGGAGACGCCCACCTATCTGGGCGCCCTGCAGGCACTGGGCCAGTACTTCCCGCGGTTCGTGGCACTGCCTGGTGACGAGGGTGGCCTGCTGCCCGACGAAGTGGCGAACGTACTCCAACGCGCCGGTGGCAGCCCCGCCAAGATGGTGTATGCCATACCCAACTTCCAGAACCCCACCGGACGCACCTTGTCGCGGGAGCGGCGCATGGCGCTGGTAGCGGCATGCCGTCGCCAGGGGGTGCCGCTGGTGGAAGACAACCCGTATGGCGCGCTCGACCATGCCGGCCACCAGCATACGACCTGCCTGTCGCTGGATGCCGACAACGTGGTCTACCTGGGTTCGTTCTCCAAGATTCTGTCGCCCGGCATCCGCCTGGGTTACATCGTCGCGCCGCCCGACATGTTGCGTCGGCTGGAACTGGCCAAGCAGGCCAGCGACCTGCACAGCGCCAGCCTGTTGCAAAGGATGGTGTTCGAGATCGTCAAGGACGGTTTTCTGCAGCAGCATCTGGTGGCCTGCCAGGCGCTGTACCGCGCCAATGCACAGGCCATGGCTACGGCGCTGGAGCAACACATGCGCGGGCTGGCGCGCTGGACTGTGCCCGCCGGGGGCATGTTCCAGTGGCTCGAACTGCTGCATGGTGTGGACGCCGTGCAGTTGGTGGAGCGAGCGCTGCAGGCCGGCGTGGCCTACGTTCCGGGCGCGCCGTTTTACGCCGAACAGGCCCAACTCCATACCGCACGCCTGTGTTTCAGCACTGGCTCGGCTGTGGACATCACCCGGGGTGTCGGCCTGCTGGCCGGTGTGATCCGGGAAGCCCGCGATGCGGCATGAGACTGCGGCATGTGCCGCACGGGGACATGCGAGGCTGCGCATGGCAGCTTTGCGGTGTCTTGCGGTACCGCAAATCGCGCTTGCCGCCTACAGTCGGTCTTCAGCGAGTCTTCCAACTTGTCCATGAAACTGAACGCAGGCCCCTTGTCCCATGTAAAGGTGCTGGACCTGAGCCGCATCCTGGCGGCGCCCTGGGCCGGCCAGGTGCTGGCAGACATGGGCGCTCAGGTGATCAAGGTGGAACGGCCGGGCGTGGGTGATGACACGCGCGCCTGGGGTCCGCCTTACCTCAAAGACGCTGCCGGGCAGGAAACCAGCGAGGCCGCTTATTACCTGGCGGTCAACCGCGGCAAGCGCTCGATCACGGTGAGCCTGGACCATCCCGAAGGCCAGCGCATCGTACGCGAGCTGGCGCAACAGAGCGACATCGTGCTGGAGAACTTCAAGGCCGGCACGCTGGCGCGTTATGGGCTTGACCATGCGTCGCTGCGCAAAATCAATCCGCGCCTGATCTATTGCTCGGTCACCGGCTTCGGCCAGACCGGCCCGCGGCGCAGCCAGGCCGCGTATGACTTTCTGATCCAGGCCATGGGTGGGCTCATGAGCGTGACGGGCGAACGGGATGGCCAGCCCGGCGCCGGCCCGCAGAAGGTCGGTGTGCCCATCGTCGACCTGATGACCGGCATGTACACCGCCGTTGCGGTGCTGGCCGCGCTGGCGCGCCGCACGGAAACCGGGTTGGGTGACCATATCGACATAGGCATGCTCGACGTACAGGTGGCCATGTTGTCGAACCAGGCCATGAATTACCTCGTGTCAGGAGAAGTGCCCAGACGCCGCGGCAACGCACACCCGAATATCCAGCCCCAGGACGTGTTCGCCTGCGCCGACGGCGACGTCATCGTCGTGGTGGGCAACGACGCGCAGTTCGTCAAGCTGTGTGGCGTGCTGGCACACCCCGAATGGGCTCTTGACCCGCGTTTTCAGAGCAATGCGCAGCGTGTCAGCCATCTCGATGTGTTGATGCCCTTGCTGCGTGACTGTCTGGCGCGCTGGAAACGGGCCACCCTCATCCAGGCGCTGGACCAGGCCGGTGTGCCCTGCGGCGCGATCAACAGCGTGGCCGACGTTTTCCAGGACCCGCAGGTGCAGGCGCGCGGCATGCTGCGGCGGGTGCCGCACCCTTTGGGCATGGACGTGCCGCAACTGGCCAGCCCGGTTCGATTCGGCGGCGCGTCGACCGGATCTGCCACGGCACCCCCCACTTTGGGGCAGCACAGTGCAGAGATCCTGGGTGAACTCGGCTATCGGAGCGAAGCAATAGATGCCTTGCGGGCCGCGGGAGCGATCTGAGATGAAGCTGCATTGGTCGCCCAAATCGCCTTATGTGCGCAAGGTCATGGTGTGCGCGCACGAATTACAGCTGCTGGCGCGCATCGAGCTGGTGCGTTCCGTGGCCGCCATGCTCCAGCCCAATGTGGCACTGATGCGCGACAACCCGTTGAGCAAGATTCCGACACTGGTGCTGGACGATGGCAGCAGCTTGTTCGATTCCGCCGTCATCTGCGAATACCTCAACCACCTCGCCGGGGGGACGCTGTTTCCCGCGCACGGTCCGCAGCGCTGGGCGGCCCTGCGCTGGCAGGCTTTTGGCGACGGTCTGCTGGACGCCTTGATTCTCTGGCGCAACGAACGCGAGCGCCACGAAAGTAGCCGGTCCGACAAACTTATTGCGGCCTTCGAAGTGAAGTCGCAGGCCGCGCTGGTGCAGCTCGAGAGGGAGGCCGATCTGCTGACGCGGGCACCTTTCTCCATCGGGCACATCAGCGTGATGTGTGCACTGGGTTACCTGGACTACCGTTTTGCCGCGCTGGCGTGGCGCACCGGCGCGCCAGCGCTGTCCGCCTGGCATGCCTCCCTGCAAACCCGCCCCGCGTTTGCCGCCACCGAGCCGATGGATGGATGATTCGCAGGGTGCCTGCCGTTTTTTAACCATGACGAGGAGCTGATATGTCGATTCTCAAGAATGCCCTGCTGGGTGCTGCGGTCGTGCTCGCGACACTGGCGCATATGCCGGCGGCGATCGCCCAGGCCTATCCGAATAAGCCGGTGCGCATGATCGTGCCGTTTGCGCCGGGGGGCCGGGTCGATGCGGTAGGCCGCATCATTTGTGATGCACTGAGCAAGGACATGGGCCAGCCCTGCGTGGTGGAAACCAAGGCCGGTGCAGGTGGCGCCATCGGTGCTGACTTCGTGGCCAAGCAGCGGCCGGACGGCTACACGCTGCTGCTGGCGTCGGCCGGCATCATGTCCATCCTGCCGCACGTGGAGAAAAAACTCGCTTACGACCCGCGCAAAGACTTCACGGCGGTGTCGCGGCTGGTGGTGGGCTTTACCTACATTGGCGTGAACAAGAACTTCAAGGCCCAGACCATTCCCGAACTGATAGCGATGGCGCGCGAGAAACCCGGCACCATCGGCTATGGCACCTCGGGTGTCGGCACTTACGGCCATCTGGCGGGCGAACTCATGACGCAGGCGGCCAACGCGCCCATGGTGCATGTGCCCTACAAAGGCACCGGCGCGGCCATCGCCGACATCCTGGCCGGCCACGTGCCGGTGATGATCGCCGGGGAACTGGGCGACCTCGCCAAGGACGGCGGCGTGCGCATCCTGGCCACCACGAACCAGACGCGGCCGCCGGATTTCCCCAACGTGCCGACCATGAAGGAACTCGGTTACCCGCAGTTCATCGCCGACTCCTGGATCGGCCTGTTCGCCCCGCCCGGCATGGACCCGGCCATCAGCGCCAGGCTCAACGTGTCGATTGCCAGGACGCTGGCCGACCCGGAGATTGCCAGGAAGATCCGCGGGTTGGGTAGCGAGGTGGCTTTTGCGGACGGTCCCGCACTGGCGCGGCAAGTGAACACCGATCTGGATATATTCGGGCAGATCATCCAGAAGGCGGGGTTGAAGTTCGAATGACAGGCGCGAGGCAACCATGACCATTGCCGCCATCCACACGCGGCGCGTCGACCTGCCGCTGAGCGACCCCGAGTGGCGCTTCGTGCGCGGCGCGATACCGTCCATCGCTGGCTACGTGGTGGAAGTGGTCGACGACCAGGGCCGCGGCGGCCACGGCTACTTTCGCGCCATGCCACCCGCTACGCCACCGTTGGAAGCGCTGAAAGCCACGTTCGACCACCTCGCGCATGTGGTTGTCGGCGCGGACGAACGCGCCATCCACGCCATCATGGACCGCATGCACGGCAGTCAGGAGGGCGCAGCCCCACTCAAGGCCAGCATCGAATGCGCGCTATACGACCTGCTGGCGCGCAGCGTGGGCCTGCCGCTGCACCAGCTATACGGCGGCGCGCGCGAGAAGAACCGCCGCTTCGCCAACGCGCGCATCGTGCCGCTGAAAGACCCCGACAAGATGGCGGCCGTGGCGGCCGGCCTGGTGCAGGATAAATTCGGTTTTCTGAAAGTCAAACTCTCGGGCACCGAGGCGCTGGACGTGGCGCGCGTTCGCGCCGTGCGCGAGGCTGCGGGCGCCACGGTGCGGCTGATGGCCGACGCCAACGAGTCCTACGAGCCCAAGGCGGCCATCCGGATGATTCACAAAATCATCGAATACGGCATTGAGCTTATCGAGCAGCCGACACCGGGGCATGACCTGGACGGGCTAGCGCAGGTGAGCAAGGCGGTGCCGATACCCGTGGAGGCAGATGAAAGCGCGCCGGACCTCGCGGCCATCCTGCGTATCGCGCAGATGCGGGCTGCTGAATCGGTCAGCCTGCGCATGATGAACCTGGGCGGCATTACGAACACGCTGCGCGCCGTGGCTATCTGTGAGGCGGCCGGGTTGCGGTATCGATTCGGCGCGATTTTCGGGTCGCGGGTGATGCATGCGCATACCTTGCAGTTGGCGGCCACGCTGAAGGAGCCGGTGTTTGCGCATGAGTTTTCGGAGTTCAGTTTGTTTTTGAACGATCCGTTCGAGGGGTTGGTGCTGGAGGGGGGGATGGTGGGGGTGCCGGAGGGGGTGGGGACGGGGGTGGGGATAAGGGGCGGCGTGGCGAAGGTAAGTTGACGCTTGTAGCGGCACCTATTGGCAATATTGAGTTGTCGTCAGCTGGCTCGTACAACCTTTCGACCGCTGCGAAGTGATAGTTGTTGGTCGTCGCCACACCGTGACCCGCCGGCTTCTGCGCCGCAGCGGTCAAATGAGAGACGTCGCGCTCGCCGGCCCAATGATCGGTTTCAGGGCGGGAGCGGCCTTTACAAGTGCCCGTCGCATTCATTTCCCTGCCCTACGCCTCACGCAGACATGAGAAACATTCGCGACGACCGACAATCCCGCCAATGGCCGAGTCGCGCAATCACCACTACGTCCCGCAGGGTTACCTTCGCGGGTTCGGTTGGAAGCGTGGAAAGCACCACATGGTGGTCGTTCACAATTTTCAGGACAAGCGTACGTACGAAACGAACACGCGCAATGTGTGCGCGGAGCGCGACTTCATGCGGTTCGAGGTGCCGGGACGAAGACCGGACTGGCTTGAGGAGGAGTTCGGCAAGCTGGAATACAAGGCCTGCGCGAAGATGGGGATGATGACGATCTGACCGAGTAAATTCGCTCCTTTCGCTGGCGACCCGTTTGCAATTCTGACTCAGATCAAGTGATCTTCTCGCCCTTGACCAGTTTGCCGATGCGACGCAGTTGGGCAGCATCGGCTTCAACGATGTCTTGCGGCTTATCGGTCATCTGCGTTTCGAGGAACTGAAGGTAGCTTGCTACTACGGGGTCCGCTTCTTCGGCACGCGACTTCCGGGGCACCCGCGCGTGAACCGACACGAGCACTTCGCCGTCGGCCACTACCGTCAACCGCACCTTGCCCTTGAACTCCGAATGCGCCTTGAAAAAACCAGACGGAAAACGCACAACCTGCGAGTTTCCAATCCGGTCGACAGTGCCTTCATACGTTTCCGGGCGTTTTGTCTCGCTCACTGCATCCCTCCCCACATGAAAATAGACACGCAATTGCACAACTATGAATGCGCATTGCTCCGGTACCTCCACCCCGATGGCCACTTCAAATTCCCCCACCTTTGGCCAGTCAAACTCCTCCAGGCAGGACGGACGAATTATCAGTCGTTTGATGGTTCGCGCGCCATGCGCGCTGTGGCCTCCTTGAGTCGGTAGCTGCGTCCTTCGAACTCCAGCAGCGTTGAGCGGTGCATGAGTCGGTCCAGGATGGTGGTTCCTGTCGTGTTGTCGCCCAGATACTTGCCCCAGCTGCTCAAGCGCGTGTTTGAGATCGACCTCGCACACTGCCCGAACTGCGGCGGCCAGCTCAAGGTTATTGCGGCCATCCTGGAGGCACCTGTGATAGAGCGGATTCTCACGCACCTGGGGCTGCAGGCCCGGGCACCGCCGCGGGTGCCGGCGCGCGGAGGTTTTGAGCAGGCGGCCTGATCGCGGCCCGGCACTCCGGGCTGCGGGGAGGCACTGCGCCTGGCGAGGGCAGAGCCTGGTGAGGGGCCACGAAACGCGTGGGTTTCCCCGATGTCCAGGCGATTTTCAGGTCCGGCGTCGGGGTTGCGGCTGCTCAGCGTGCGACCGGCCCGGCCAACACTCCCCCCAAACTCCCCGGCAGATCAGCCATGAGCAGCCGAGCCCCTCCCGGTGGGGTCGGAAACATGCCGTTTGAAAATCTATTCCCGCATGATGGGGTAACGCCCGGCCACTTCGGTGGGTGTGATCAGATGGCATTCCACGCCGAAGCTGTGCGCCATCGCGGTCTGCTTTTGCAGCGTCTTCCAGCGCTCGGGCGTGCTTGCCACGTTGACGCTGCCACACTGCTTCCAGCCGGTGGCCAGGCCGGTTTCGGCCTCGAGCGTGGCGTACAGCCCGATGCCGTTCTTGCTCATGGTCGTCATATTGCGGTTGAGCCGCATCTGACCCACCAAACCGGCAGCGTGCCATGTGGTGTCGCTGGTCAGCTTGCCCTGCTCAAGCAGCAGCACATCGGTGCGACCGGCAGCAGCCAGGTGATAGGCGGTGGAGCAACCGGCGATTCCGCCGCCGACGATGACGATCTGTGCGTAGGTGGGAAGTTCCAAATGGCGCTCCATGGGGGTCGGGATACAAAGATCATAGGGCCCCGCTACGCCCGGAACACTTGGTAATCAAGAGCCAGCCCTTTCCAACGTGAGGCGCGCCTGAGTCGTCGAATCCGAGTAAGCGCGCGGCCCCGCGGCCGGACCTGAAAATGGCCTGGACATCGGGCGAACCCTGGTGATCGACAGGCTCTCACCGAGCCCGACCCGCGCCAGGCGCAGCCCCTCCTCGGCAGCCCGCAGTGGCCGTGCCAATCGGGCATCGCCCTCAAAACAATCCAGTTTGGTTACGCTTGACGTTACCACCGTGTCGCGTTACCATCTCCCATGATCCTGAGCTTCAAAGACAAGGACACCGAGGCTTTGTTCAGCGGTGTGCGAGTGAAGCGCTGGGTGAACATCCAGACAGTCGCCATGCGCAAGCTGGCAATGGTGAACCGGGCCGCGCTATTGAACGACCTGAAGATCCCGCCTCAAAATCATCTGGAGGCTTTGAAGAGAGACCGCAAGGGGCAGCACAGCATCCGCATCAACGAACAA
>JAYVRP010000626.1:0-5230 GCA_043776215.1 Rhodoferax sp.
ATGGTGCAGCGTGGTCGCTGCCGCTTGATGCGCCGCGCCACCTCGACCATGCAGGCCATCGACCAGACGTAGATCGACAATCCGACGAGGTCGGGTTCGAGTCGCAGGATCGCCTCGACATAGGCGTCGACATCAGCCCGTCCGAAGTCGACCAGCGCCACGCTCGAATCCGAGAGCGACGGGTCGGCCACCACGGCCGCCAGAATGCGGCGGATACCGTAGCTGGGCAAGCGCAGTTCACCAAGCTCGTTGGTGTCCGGCGCGGGGGTCATGCACGCGAGTGCGATACGCCAACCGCTCATGTTGCCGCCGTTCGGTGATGAAAGCTGGGTGCGCACATCCATCAAAAAACACCGTAGTAGCCGCTCTTCGGCGTCACCAGCCGGCCGTCGCGCATCGTGTAATCGATACCCACGTCAAACAGCAGGTGGTCCAGACGCGCGCGGTTGTCGGCAACGAAGGCTCGGGTGGCGGCCGGATACTGCATCCGTTCAAGGAAGAAAAGAAGCTGCGTGACATCCACACCCGAGTAGTAGACACAATCGTGTGTTCGCTTGTTGGCGACGCAGATCGTGCGGCAATCGCGGAGCTCGGGAAGCAGAATCTCGTCCATGCCGACACGCGTCAGGTCAACCTGGGCCGAGGCCTCGATCTTGCGCATCACCTGATCGCGTTCGGTTTGCGCGTCGAAGAAAAAGTAGAAATTCTCCAGCGTCGTCGAGTCTTCCCGCACACCATAGGCGATTCCCGACGAGACGGCGCTGCCAGGGTTGCCGACATACATGTGGATCACGTCGAGCGAGCGCTCTGCGCGTGCGATGGCGTCGTCCAGATCGAGTGAGAACATGAAGTATGGTTGGGTCTCGGCCAGCGATGGCTTGCAGCGCACCCAGGGGCGGATGGCCTCGAGCACACGGGCGGCGCTGACCTCGCGCCGCTGGCGCTGGTAGTCGTAGAAGTAGAACTCCCAACCCAGCTGGCCCTCGGCGAACTTGACGCCGTAGACGGTGCGGAACGGCCCGATACCTTCGCGTATCGCCTCGACGATGTCGAAAGCGCGCGTGTCGATCCCGGCCAGCGCGAACGAGTGCAAAAGCAGGTTGATCGAGCGGAATTTGTCGTTTGCAGGCGCCGGCCGCGGGTAGTCCCACAGGCAATAACTGAGCGCAGGGTCGGCATCGGTGGCGAATTCAAAACGGTTGCTGAGGTTCATCGCCGTGGCCTGCGCCTACCCTAGGTCTGGCGCGCGCCGCCGAAGTACAGGTTGAAGAAGAATTGGCCATCACGGTGAATACCGCCCGCCAGATGCCCCATGCGCTGCGTCTTGATCTGGTCGTACAGCACCTGGAACTGGCCGGGGCGCACCTCAAAATGGTCGCGCATCGCAAACATTGCGGGCTGCAGGTCGCGCACCTGCAGGCGGGCATCATAGACATTGAGGTCGAACGAGTGGCGCGGCTGGCCTTCTTCGGTCACCTCCAGATAAAGGAGCCGCTCGGCTGGCAGGCGTGCGGCGGCCGCATCCACCACCGTGCGGGCGATCTCGAGCATCGCGGGTGGCGCAGCGGCGCACAGCGCTGCGAGGCGCTGTTCGATAGCGCCGGGCGACAGCCCGGCATGCCAGCGGTAATGGGACACGAAGTACTCGTCGCGCTCGGTATTCCACTTGAACGCCACGTACTGGAGGGCCGGTTCGCCGGTTTCGCGCGAACGCGCGGCTTCGAGCCCGGTGACGGTACGCTCGAGATAGAGCTTGCAGATCACCTTGCCCGGCTCGCCCTCGAAGCCGAAATGCAGGTGGTCGGCGCGGTCAAATTCGGCGTCGAAGCGCGCTTGCACGCCTGGCGGAACGCCCATGTGCGTGCATATGGCCCATGCGCGGGCCTTGGCGTCGGGCGGCAATTCGCGCGATCCGATGCTCAGCAAAAACCGGTTGGCCTGCAGGGATTTCGGCGCGATGCGAAACGAGCGCTCCATATAACTGGCGGGTGCCATGTCACGAACGGCTTTTGTCAGCCAGGCCGCCTTCTCGCCGGTGGGGTCCGGTGGCGCGTTCAACGGCGTGGTGCCGCGCCGCCGCAGAGATTCGTCCACATCGGTCTCGATCGAGACAATGCGGGCGCCGGGCCGGGCCGGCGCGGTGTAAGGGACTTTCGCCGGCAGTGGCGGCGGCGCAGCGGCGACCACGATGGGTGCCAATGGGCGCCCGAGTGCGAGGGCCAGCCCATCCACCATGTGGCGCGCCGCATCGGGCGTCATGACAATGCGGTCACTGGGCACGAAGCGCGCCGCCGGGTCCGCCGGGATGCCGGTCACAGGGCCGGCGCCGGCGTGGCCGAACTCAAGCACCACCTGTCCGTGCTCGTCCAGACGCAGCCGGAAAGTGTCGATTGCCTGGGGGCTCATGGGCAGGTCCTTGGCACGCGCATCAGCTGCTCAGGCGGCCGCAAGCGGCACCAGCACATCGGCATGCCAGCCGAACTTGCGCACATAGGCGGTGTTCAGGCCCAGGCAGCGCTTGGAGCCGCAATACGAACGGTGCACGCACTGGTGAAAACCGTTGCGCATGAACTCGGGCCAGAACTCCGGGTCGATGATCAGTTCGGGCTGGCCATTGTCGAGCGCATCTCCGTCCTCACCCAGCAGGCATTCGGGGAAGTTCTTCACCTCCACCGAGCGCCCGTATTCCCGCGCCAGCGCGATCGCCGAGCGAAGATGCGGCAGCACATCGAGGTGCGAGGCAATCAGGTCCTTGTCGTCAGTTTCCTTCATGGGCCAATAATTCCAGAACTCCATCTGCACCAGGCGGCGCAGGTGGCGCAGGCGCTCGACTACCGCCGCTAGCTGCGGATAGCTTCGCTGCGTGACGACGGTGTTGGTCACCATGGCCACGTGCCCGTAGGCCTCAAGGTTCTCCATGCCGCGCAGCGTCTTGTCAAACGAGCCGCGCACCTGGGTGATGGCATCGTGGATCGATGCGTCCGCGGCGGTGACACTGATGAAATACTCGTCCACTCCGGCGTCCACCAACTCGGCACAGTAATCGGCGTTCGCCAGGCGCATGCCATGGGTCTGGATGCGCACGTGCTCAAACCCGCTGGCCCGTGCGCGGCGCGCCAGATCCGGCAGATCGGCGCGCAGCGTGATCTCTGAACCGGTGAGCGTCAGACCCTTCCAGCGCCCTTCCTGGGCGTTGATGGCCAGCACCTGCTCGATGCGGTCGGTGGTCTCGGGCTTGAGCCAGTCCATCGTGCCTTCGATCATGCAGTGCTGGCACTTCAGGTTGCAGGCGAAATGCGCCGTCATCTCGACGTAGTCCTGCGCGACGAAGCGGCGGTACGGTGTGGACGGGCGCAAGGCGTCGAGCTCGGTGTTCATGAGGCAGCCTTGCGCGCGGTCACGATGAAGAACGGGGTGTCCAGGTGCAACACCTGGCAACGCAAGTCGGCCATGCCCAGTGCCTGCAGCTTCTCCAGATACCTCAGCGGCGAACGGTAGGAGCGGAAGAACATCAGCAAGGGCAGGGCGGAGAACGGGGGCGCCTGCTCGTGGACCTCCAGCGGTCCGCGCTCGTAAATCAGGATCGTGCCGCCAGGCGCCAGCGCCTGGGCAGCCTTCTCGAGGAAGCCGCACGCGTCGTCCAGGGGCCAGTCGTGCAGCATCGACTTGAAAGTCACAAGGTCGTGCCCGGTGGGCAGTGGCTCTTGTCGCAGGTCGGCTTTCAGAAAACCTATGCGCGGGCATTCTGGCTGTCCGAGCACGTGTTCGAGGCCGACATCGCACACCACCGGCAGGTCGACGACCGTGCCGCTCAGGCCTGGATGGCGGCGGCAAGCCTGCAGCAGGAACTCGCCGCTGTTGCCACCCACGTCGAGCATGCGCCGGTGGCGCGAGAAATCAACCAGCTCGAAGCAGGCCTGTGCCTCGTAACGCGTCAAGGTGGACGTAAGCCGCATCCAGTGGGCGGTGTGGCGATGGTTTTCGTGCGTGGCCTCAAGACAGCGACCGTAGTCAAACAGCCGGAACACCTGGGCATAACGCATGAAACGCTGCGGATTCGCTACCGCCGCGGTGAACAGATTGGCGAAATCTCCCAGCAGCAGGCCGGCGAATTCGAGCTTGGTCTCCAGCAGATCACGAAAGCGCAGCGCCTGCAGGAATGCGGGAGTCAAGCCGGCGCCGCCGTCGCGCAGCTGGACGACCCGGTTCGCGTTCAGCAGGTCGAGCAGGAAACGCATGCCCTGGGGGTCCGCGCTGGTTTGGGCCGTCAAGGTGTCGAGGGGCACGGGCCCCTGGCGCTGGAGCAGGTCGATCAGGCGCAGTTCGAAAGCCGTCTTCAGGGCACCTGCATCCACCACGCTGCGCACATAGGCATCCACGCAAAGATAGGCCAGCGCCGAGCCGGAAGGCGTGACGCCAAGCTCCGAGGGGGCGCTGGCAAGGGTGACGGTTGTCATCAAGTGGCGGGCGCGGCGGACTGCGGGCCTACCGTGCCGAGACTTGCGCCTGACCCATGGTGGCAAGAAGCTCGGTCATCAACTCCTGCAGGCGGCCCGCGGTGGCGTCATCGAGCCCCACCCGGTGGTGAAGCGCCGCACCAGTGATGCGCGGGTCGAGCGCAGAGGGCACGCGCTCGCCGAAGTGGATCAGCACGCGGTCGGCATCTCGGGTGACGCTACAGACGTCGCACCGGGAACTGGCAGGCGCTGTTGCGCGGTCGGCTGGCGCAGGTTCAGGGGATACGGACACAGTGAGTTCCTGCCAATGGGGCTTTCGGGCTCGCGCTGCCCACGAAGCAGTGTGCCCGACAGCGTGCGTGTGGATGGCAAGGGTTTTCCCTAGCTCAAGAAAAATATAGTCAAGGTTGGCAATTGCCTGCGGCAGGGTTGGCTGATAGCATCAAAAGAGAAATTTTGACAAGTCGGAGTCGGAGGCGGCGAAAACGTGAGCGCGGGCAACAATCAACTCAAAATGCAGGGGCGCACTCGCCTTCAAGGGTGGCCAGCATCGCGCATGGCGGCGATGGATGCACTGCAGCCTGCCTTTCTTGCATGCGAGACCGATTCGTCCACGTTCGCCACAGCAACCCAGTGCGTAGCCGTGGCGCCACGGCCAAAACCGTCATCAGCGCAATGAGCGCAGTCACCGATACAAGTCCCACAGTTCCGGTGCCATCACCGGCTTGAAGATCTGGAGTTTGTCATGCGAAATAGTATTGCCTCTTCCCGCA
>JAYVRP010000627.1:0-19660 GCA_043776215.1 Rhodoferax sp.
CGACTGATCGGCCCTGTCAGCCGGAAGTTGGTCCAGATCGAACGCTTTGTGCAGCGCCCGTACGGCCAGTTCCATGTACTTTTCATCGATGACCACCGAAGTCTTGATTTCGCTGGTGGAGATCATCTGGATGTTGATGCCCTCCTCGCTCAGCACGCGAAACATGCGGCTGGCCACGCCGACATGGCTGCGCATGCCGATACCGACAATGGACACCTTGCAGATCTTGGTGTCGCCGACAACGTCGCTGGCCCCCAGGCCGGCGGCGATCTTGGTGCGCAGCAGGTCGATCGCCTTGGCGTAGTCACCTCGGTTCACGGTGAAGCTGAAGTCGGTCTTGCCGTCCTTGCTCAGGTTCTGGATGATCACGTCGACGTCGATATTGGCGTCGGCGATCGGGCCGAGGATCTGGTAGGCGATGCCCGGCTTGTCGGGCACGCCCATGACCGAGATTTTTGCCTCATCGCGGTTGAAGGCGATGCCCGACACGATGGCTTGTTCCATTTTTTCGTCTTCCTCAAAAGTAATCAGGGTGCCGGACTTGGCTTCGTCGTCAATGGGTATGTCCCACGGCGTGAAGCTCGACAATACGCGCAGCGGCACCTTGTATTTGCCCGCAAACTCGACCGACCGGATCTGCAGCACCTTGGAGCCCATGGAGGCCATCTCCAGCATCTCTTCGAAACTCACGGTGGAGAGGCGGCGTGCTTCGGGCACCACGCGGGGGTCGGTGGTGTAGACGCCGTCCACGTCGGTGTAGATCAGGCACTCCTGGGCTTTCATGGCCGCAGCCACTGCCACAGCCGACGTGTCGCTGCCACCGCGGCCCAGCGTGGTGATGTTGCCGATATCGTCCATGCCCTGGAAGCCGGTGACGATCACGACGCGACCATTGGCCAGATCAGCGCGCACGCGTTTGTCGTCGATGGACTCGATGCGGGCCTTGGTGTAGGCGCTGTTGGTGCGGATCGGCACCTGCCAGCCCGCGTAACTGACGGACTCCATGCCCTCGGCCTGGAGCGCAATCGCGAGCAAGGCGGACGACGCCTGCTCGCCCGTAGCGGCCAGCATGTCGAGTTCGCGGCTGTAGGCGTCCGACGGCTTGTCCGGAGCCAACTCCTGGGCCAGCGCCAGCAGACGATTGGTCTCCCCGCTCATGGCGCTGGGAACCACCACCATCTGGTGGCCGGCACGCGCCCATTTCGCTACGCGTCGAGCGACGTTGCGGATGCGCTCCGTCGAGCCCATGGAGGTGCCGCCGTATTTATGAACAATCAATGCCATTGGATGTCTTGAAGAGTCGAACGTGTGCCGAACCAGCGCCGCTGTTGCAACGGTCGCCCCTGGCCGGGCCAGGAAGGATGGGATTACCCGCCAGCCGAGGTCGGACCAGCGGCGGGATTGTACCAAGCCAACTCTGCGCCGATTCGCCGCGTAAACCCGCCCGCCACCTTGATGTGGATGCGGTGACCGCGCGTGGTGCAGGCCGCCAGTTGGTCCAACAGTTCCTCGAGCTGGGCCGCACTGGGCACCACCCGATGCGACACCTTCAGCCAGCGGCGCAGCAGGTTGGCCTGGCGCGCTCGGGACGACGCCCGCACCCTGGCAATCACCAGTTGATCCGCCCCCGTTCCGATGGCGCCCCGAAGATCTTCGTCCGCCACCTCCTCGAGCAGCCCTTTTGCTTGCGCGGCATGGCGGGCACTGCGCGCGAACGTATCGCGGAACTGGGGAAATGCCGACTGCAGTGCCGGCAGCAATAACGCGCGAATGCTGTTGCGGGTCAGGTGCAGGTCGGCATTGCTGGGGTCCTCCACAAAAGCCACCTGGCGCTTGGCCAACCAAGCGCGGATGTCCGGGCCGGGCACCTTCAGCAATGGCCGGTGGTAGTGGATGCCGGCGCGTTGCCAGTGGGCGGGCATGGCGCAGAGGCCAGGCAAACCGGCGCCGCGACTCAAGGCCAGCAGCACGGTCTCGACCTGATCGTCGGCATGCTGGGCAATGGCGACACTGCGGCACACCAGAGACCCGATACCGACCGACACGGCAGATGCCAAGGCCAAATACCGTGCACCACGCGCAGCGTCTTCCGGGCTTTGCCCGCTGGCATGGCGTGCGTCCACGAAACGCACCGCCAACGGCACAAGCAAACTGGCACACAACACCTCGCAATGCCGCATAAAATTGTCCGCCGCCGGCTGCAGCCCATGGTGCACGTGAATGGCCGCCACCTGCCCCGGCCATTTGTCTGCGCAGGCAATCAGCAGGGCGGTCGAATCTGCACCGCCACTAAGTGCCACTGCCACAGGCAAGGCAGGCGAGAAAGACGCGAGCGCGTGCTCCAGCGGAGTGAGCAGCCTATTTGACGCCGACCTTGGCATCGGCCTTGGTGTCGGTGTAACGCCCATAACTCTGCAAACGTTCATAACGGCGGTCGAGCAACTCCTTGACCTTGAAATCGCTGACCTGTCGGTAAGCATCATTGAGCGCGCGCTTGAGGAAAGCCGCCATCTGCTTGTGGTCGCGGTGGGCGCCGCCCACTGGCTCGTTGACGATCTTGTCCACCACGCCCAAGGCCTTGAGCCGGTGCGCCGTGATGCCCATCGCATCGGCCGCGTCCTGCGCTCGCTCGGAGGTCTTCCACAGGATGGAGGCACAACCCTCGGGGCTTATCACCGAATAGATTGAATACTGCAGCATCAGCACCTGATCACCCACCGAGATCGCCAGTGCGCCGCCAGAGCCCCCTTCACCGATGATGGTGGTGATGATGGGCACCTCGAGTTGCGCCATCTCGAAGATATTGCGGCCAATGGCCTCGGACTGGCCGCGTTCCTCGGCGTCGATTCCCGGGTAGGCGCCCGGCGTATCGACAAAAGTAAACACAGGCAGCTTGAACTTCTCGGCCGTCTTCATCAGACGCAGAGCCTTTCGATAGCCTTCGGGCTTGCACATGCCGAAATTTCGCAGGGCGCGCTCCTTGGTGTCGCGGCCTTTTTGCTGGCCCACCACCATGCAGGGTGTGCCGTTGAACCGGGCCAGGCCGCCCACGATGCTCAGGTCGTCCGCAAAATGGCGGTCGCCGTGCAACTCCACAAAATGCGTGAAGATCTCGTTGACGTAGTCCAGTGTGTAGGGCCGCTCGGCATGGCGCGCGATCTTGGTGATCTGCCAGGGCGTGAGGTCGCTGTAGACGTCCTTGGTGAGCTGCTGGCTCTTCTTGCTGAGTTGGTCGATCTCGGACGATATATCCACGGCCGACTCACTCTGCACATACCGCAATTCCTCGATCTTGGCCTCGAGTTCTGCAATGGGTTGTTCAAAATCCAGAAATACTTTTTTAGCCACCGCGTCACTCCAATCACTGGCTTGCGCCTTGAACCTCAGTACTCCACCGGCAGCGGGTCGAGCGAACGCCAAATATACCAAGTTGCAACGCTGCAATACGGCGTCCAGGCCCCGGCCACCTCGCGGGCATCGCTGCGGCTGACCGAATCACCCGAAAAATAGTTGCGGCTGATGCCATTGATCAGGCCCACATCGTCGAGCGGCAGCACATTGGGCCGAATCAGATGGAAGATCAGGAACATCTCGGCCGTCCAGCGGCCGATGCCCCGGATCGCGACCAACTCGGCAATGATGGATTCGTCGTCCATCGACTCCCAGGCAGCGACCCGGATCGAGCCATTGGCGAAATGCAGCGACAGGTCGACCAGGTACTCCACCTTGCGTGCCGACAGACCGGCCGCGCGCATGTCATCGACCTTGAGCTTGAGTATGTTGGCAGCGGTCATCTTGCGCGGCAACAGGGCGAAACGGTCCCACACGGTCTGCGCTGCCTTGACTGAAATCTGCTGCCCGACGATGCTGCGCGCCAGGGTGGTGAATGCGTCACCACGTGTTTGCAGGCACGACCCGTCGGACTGCGCGATGAGGCGCTTCATGACCCGGTCCTTGCGCTCCAGGTGCTTGCAGGCGTCATCCCAGTATTCGGGCCTGAAGCCGGTAGCAACGACGGACTTGGAGGTAACCATATCAGGCGGCCCGTGTCGCGGCAACGAAGCGAATGGCAAGGCCCATCACGTTGACCTGACCCAGGTGGTGCCTGCGGGCGAGTCCTTGAGCTCGATGCCGGCCTCGGCCAGCACCTTGCGGATGTGATCGGCCTCGGCAAAATTCCGGGCGACCTTGGCCACCGTGCGTTGGGCCACCAGCTCATCGACCGCGCTGTCTGCCATCTGCCCGGCTTCAGGCCCACGCCCCTTGAGAAAGGCGGCGGGATCCGCCTGCAACAAGCCGAGGATGGCACCAAGCCCCTTAAGTAGGCCCGACAACTCCACGGACCGGGTCTTGTTGACTTCGGTCGCCAGCTCGAACAACACGGCAACGGCTTCAGGGGTGCCAAAGTCTTCGTCCATGGCGGCCTTGAAGCGCGCGGCGAAAGCTTGATTCTTCCAATCAACGTCGTGAGCAGCCGGGGCCACCAGGTCGAGGGCGGTGTACAGGCGCCTGAGTGCCGAGCGCGCGTCGTCGAGGTGGACATCGCTATAGTTCAGCGAACTGCGGTAATGCGCACGCACCAGGAAGAAACGCACGGTTTCGGCATCGTACCGGGCCAATACGTCGCGAATCGTGAAGAAGTTGCCCAGGCTCTTGGACATCTTTTCGTTGTCGACGCGTACGAAGCCGTTGTGCACCCAGAAGCGGGCCAGCGGTTGGCCATTGGCACCTTCGCTCTGGGCAATCTCGTTCTCGTGGTGCGGGAATTGCAGGTCGGCACCGCCTCCATGGATATCGAATGTCTCGCCCAGGGTCTCGCCACACATGGCCGAACATTCAATGTGCCAGCCCGGGCGGCCTTGCCCGTAAGCACTGCCCCATTTCGCATCCTGAGGCTCGGAATCCTTGGCCGACTTCCACAGCACGAAGTCCAGTGGATCCTCCTTGCCCTCCGGCATGGCGACACGTTCACCCGAACGCAACTCGTCCAGCGACTTGCCCGACAACTTGCCGTAACCGGGGAACTTGCGCACAGAAAAGTTGACGTCGCCATTGCTGGCCTGGTAAGCCAGCCCTTTGGACTGCAGGCGGCCGATCAGCCGCAGCATCTGAGGCACATAGTCGGTGGCACGTGGCTCCAGCGTGGGCGGCTCGATTCCAAGTGCACCAATGTCGCGCTGCATGGCCGCGATCATCTCGTCGGTTAACACACGGATCGTGATGCCGCGCTCCACCGCACGCTGGATGATCTTGTCGTCGATATCGGTAATGTTGCGCACATAGGTCACACGCATGCCACTGGCCTTGAGCCAGCGCTGCACCACGTCGAATGCCATCATCATGCGGGCATGACCGATATGGCACAGGTCGTAGATCGTCATGCCGCAGACGTACATGCGCACATGGCCCGGTTCCAGAGGGCTAAATGCTTCAATCGCACGCGTCAACGTGTTGTGGATACGCAAGCTCATGAGTGAACGCAAAGGCTGCCGCAAGCAAAAGATGGACCAGCAAAACCTTCTGCAAGCATGGGAGAACACGGGCGCGTGGTGGGTGTTGTCAGGAAGGTGCTGCGGCACCCCTGGGCTACAATCCAACGCAGTATAAGGCCCCGGTGATCGGGATTGCAACGCCTGATTCAGGAGACTTCATCATGCATCCCACCCATGGCATTTGCCAGCGCATTCGCCTGGGTGTACTGGCATTGGCACTGGTGTCGGGCACCGTATTCGCAGACGATTACTCGGTTGTCACCGACCTCATGCGCAGTGGGCAGTTGCCGCAGGCCATGGCCAAAGTGGAACAGTACCTTGCCACGCGCCCGCGGGATCCTCAAATGCGGTTTCTCAAGGGTTTGGTCGAACAGGATGCAGGCAAACCACTGGATGCGATTGCCACCTATAACCGGCTGATCGAAGACTATCCCGAATTGCCCGAGCCCTATAACAACGTTGCGGTCCTGTACGCCGCGCAAGGGCAGTATGACAAGGCCCGCGCTTCACTTGAAATGGCGATCCGGACCAACAGCAACTACGCGATTGCGTACGAGAACCTGGGTGACGTGTATGTCCGCTTGGCGAGCCAGGCCTACAGCCAGTCGCTGCGGCTCGATGCCAGCAACAACACGCTGACCCCCAAGGTCACACTGTTGCGGCAGATGTTCAGCACACAATCCCCCACCCGGGGCACACTTCCGACCGACAAGGCACTGCCGCCGAAGCCGTCGGCGTCGGCCTCGCGTTGAACGCGTAAGCGCGCGTCAACCCCACCCCCAACGACCCTGCGAAGGAATCCACAGTGCTCCCATTGCTTTTTGCATTTTCACGCCGTGTGGCCCTGTTATTTGCCGCTGTGGCAACCATAGGCTCCGGCGCGTTGGCGCAGGACGCACCCCGGGTCAAGTTCGCCACGACGGCCGGAGAATTCGTGGTGGAGGTGTATCCCGACAAAGCCCCGAAAACCGTGGAGAACTTTCTGCAGTACGTGCGCGACAAACACTACGACGGCACGATCTTTCACCGCGTAATCGAGAGCTTCATGGTGCAGGGCGGCGGCTACGACAGCGCCTATGTCGAGAAGAAAACCCGCCCGCCTGTGGTTCATGAGGGGCGCGAGGCACTGGCCAAGGGCGGCCCGCGCAACGTGGTCGGCACCCTGGCCATGGCGCGAACCAATGACCCGAATTCGGCCAGCTCGCAGTTCTTCATCAACGTGAAAGACAACAGTTTCCTGGACCCGACGCCGATCCCGCCCGGCGACCCGGTGCCACGGTTCGAATACCAGGGGCGCGTCTACGAAAATACGCCCCGGGCCAACCTGCTGAATGCGCCCCAGTTGTATGGCTACACGGTATTTGGCAAGGTGGTGAGTGGCATGGACGTGGTCCTCAAGCTGAAAACCGCCCCGACCGGCCCCGGTGGTCCGTTTCCGACCGACGTACCCAAGACTCCCCTTCTTATCAACTCTGCCACCCTGGTGAAATAAATCATGAGCAATTCACAAGTCGAACTCCACATCAGCAAGCTGGGCGTCATCACGCTCGAACTCGATATGGAAAAGGCGCCCGCTTCGGCGGCCAATTTTCTGGAGTATGTCAACAAGGGGCATTACGACAACACCGTGTTTCACCGCGTGATCCCCGGCTTCATGGTGCAAGGTGGTGGCTTCGAACCCGGCATGAAGGAAAAACGCAGCGGCACACCGATCCAGAACGAAGCCGCCAATGGCCTCAAGAATGTGATGTACAGCGTGGCGATGGCGCGCACCAACGACCCCCACTCCGCAACCGCCCAGTTCTTCATCAACATCGCGAACAACGACTTCCTCAACCACACAGCCCCCTCGGGCCAGAACTGGGGTTATGCCGTGTTTGGCAAGGTCGTCTCGGGCACCGACGTGGTGGACAAGATCAAGGCGATGAAGACCGGCCGCAAGGGCTTTCACGACGATGTACCCAACGACGACGTGGTGATCGAAAAAGCAGTCGCACTCTGACGCATCGGCGCCCGACGCGTGTTTTGGAATTCGTGACTGACACCGCGCCCTAACCTGTCCGACTCGGCCGATGCGCGCGCCCGTCACGGATCCCCCCTGGCCCACGATAGCGGCGCCGCCTGCCTGGCGCAGCATCGATTTGATCTCCGACCTGCATCTGCATCCGGACGAGCCGGAGACCTTTCTGGCCTGGCGCCACTACCTGTCGCATACCCCGGCACAAGCGGTATTCATTCTGGGTGACCTGTTCGAGGTCTGGGTCGGGGACGACTCGGCGCTTACCGACCGCAACAGTTTCGAGGCACGCTGCGCCAAAGCGCTTGCCCGGGCCAGCGCCAGAAGACCTATCTATTTTTTGTGTGGCAACCGCGACTTTCTGCTTGGGGCAGCCTTTGCTTCGTCCTGCGGGATGCAACTCCTGCCCGACCCCTGCGTCCTGGAATTCGCAGGGCGACGCTGGCTGCTCTCGCACGGGGATGCCTTGTGCCTGGAGGACACGGAGTACCTGCAGTTCCGCGCCCTGGTGCGCAGCCCGGCGTGGCAGCAGGCGTTCCTCGCCGAACCATTGGCGCAGCGCAGGGCGCATGCACGCGCACTTCGTACCCGCAGCGAGGCTCGAAAGAAAATCCAGGGCTCCGTGTTCGACGTTGATACCGATGAGGCACTGGCCTGGCTGAGAGCGGCAGACGCCACTTGCCTGATCCATGGTCATACCCACCGCCCTGCCGATCACCTGCTCGGCGAACACCTGCAGCGGATGGTGCTCAGCGACTGGGATTTGCGCGCCACGCCTGCCCGCGCCGAGTTGCTGCGCATCGATGCTGGTGGGCGGATGCAGCGCCTGGGTGTGCACCGGCTGGCAGGCCAGATTCCCTGAACCGGTCCCGCCACCATGTTGCGCTGGCTACAAAAGTGGAAGGGCAGGCCGACGCGCGTGGGGCGACCACCGATTCCGGACGCGTTATGGCATTCCACGCTGGGCAGCTACCCGTTCCTGGCCCGCCATGGTGCGCAGTCGCTCGGGCCGCTGCGCACATTGACCCGCAAATTCCTGGACGGAAAGGAGTTCCACGGGGCAGGTGGACTGCAGATCACCGATGCCATGGCCGTGGCCATTGCGGCGCAAGCCTGCCTGCCGGTGCTCGGCATCGCAGGCCCGCGACGGGGTCTGGCCTGGTATGACGACTTCGTAGGTATCGTTGTTCACTCGGGCGCCGTGGTGGCTGCGCGTGAATCGGTGGACGACACCGGTGTCGTGCACACGTGGTCAGAAGAGTTGAGCGGCGAAGCCATGCAGGAAGGCCCGGTGATGTTGAGTTGGCAAGATGTTGCCGACGCCGGGGAAACCGCCGACGCCGGTTACAACGTGGTCATCCATGAGTTTGTGCACAAGATAGACATGGTGGGTGGCACTGCCGATGCGTGCCCGTACCTGCCCCCTGGTTTCATGGGTGCCGCCAGCGCGGCCGTCGCCCGCACCACGTGGCTGACGACCATGCAGGTGGAGTACGAAGCCTATTGCGACAAGCTCAGTCTGGCCGAGCGTTTCGGTGGCGCACCCGTCTGGCTGGACGCCTACGCAGCCGTCTCGATTGATGAATTCTTCGCCGTTGCAAGCGAAGCATTCTTTGTCAATCCTGCCCGCTTCAGGCACGACTTTCCAGGGCTCATGCCCCAGTTCGACGCGTTCTACCGCGCGCTCATGCCGGCAGATTGACCTCGTCGATTTGCCAGGGGTCGAGAAATTTCTGCGCGTATTTCAGGTACACCTTTTCGGCAACAAAGACATCGAACAGATCCGGATCGATGTGCCCGTTGAGCTTGAACTTGTGCATGATGCCCATCGCCTGGGACAACTTCATGCCGGGCTTGTAAGGCCGGTCGCTGGCGGTCAGTGCCTCGAAGATGTCCGCGATGCCCATCACGCGGGCCTGGACCGACATCTGGTCCCGTGTGAGCCCCTTTGGATAACCCTTGCCGTCCATGCGTTCGTGGTGGCCACCGGCATACTCCGGCACATTGCGCAGATGTTTAGGCCAAGGCAGCCGTTCCAGCATCTTGATCGTCGCGACGATATGGTGGTTGATGGTGTTGCGTTCGGCCTGGGTCAGGGTGCCGGCGCGGATCGTCAGGTTCTCCAGTTCATCGGACGTCAGAAACTCCGTCTCCACACCATCAACATTGCGCCAGACCCGGCTGCCGGCAATCTGCCGCACCCGCGCCAGGGCATCGTCTCGCGTAGCCTCGGAACCCACATTGGTGGTGCGCAGGAAGGCACGGTCGGACTCGAGTGCGTCCATCTCGGTGCGATAACCGGTCCAGAGGGTGGCCTCGGCCTCCGGATTCACCTTGGGGCGCAATTCGAGCTGTTGGCGCAAGGCAGTGATCTCGGCGTCGCGCTTGAGCACCTCGAACCGGGTGTCGATCAGGTCAATACGGTCAAACAGCGTCTGCAGCTTGGTCGCTTTGTCCACCACATGCACCGGCGTGGTGACCTTGCCGCAATCGTGCAGCAGGCCGGCGATCTTGAGTTCGTAACGGTCGCGGTCGTCCATTGAAAACGTGGCCAGCGGACCCTCGCTCGTGTCGTTGACCGCCTCGGCCAGCAGCATGGTCAAAGCCGGCACGCGTTGACAATGGCCACCGGTGTAATGCGATTTTTCGTCGATCGCCAGATTGATGAGGTTGATAAAGGATTCGAACAGTTCTTCCAGCTGGGTGATGAGCAGGCGGTTGGTCAAGGCAATCGCAGCCTGCGAGGCCAGCGACTCGACCAGGCTCTGGTCCGAAGTGGAGAAGTTCACCACCTCCGTCGACCCACGTTGCTGTGCATTGATCAGCTGCAATACGCCGATGACTTCCCCCTCGTGGTTGCGCATGGGCACCGCGAGAAAGGACTTCGAGCGGTAACCTGTCCGCTGGTCAAACCGGCGCGTGCCGGAGAAATCGAAGTTGGGTTCCGTGTAGGCGTCTGCAATGTTGACCGTCTCGTGGTGAATGGCCGCGTAAGCCGCCACCAGCGAGTCGTTCGGAACACCGCCCTCATCGAGCAAGGGCAGATTCGGAAAACTGATCGGGTTGCCGGAAGTGCCACCCATCGCGATGCGCAGCGAGTCCGTTCGCAGGATCTCGAAGCGCAAGGCCGTGTGGTCGTCGAGCATGCGGTAGAGGGTGCCACCGTCCGCGTTCGTGATGGCCTTGGCCGCCAGCAGGATGCTCTCCAGAAGCCGCGTGATGTCGCGCTCCTTGGACAGCGAGGCGCCTATCGCGTTGAGTTGCTCAAGGCGACGAAGCAAGTCATCGACGGAGTCCAAATCAAGCCTCCTGTTCCCGTTGTGCGGCAGCGGCCCGCAGGTTTCAGCGCTACTTCAAAACATTGTCGCAGGGAAGCCGATCTGCTTGCGATACCCTGCGCTCCGCCGGCCCGGAGACGGGACTCAGGCCTTGAGCAGCACCTTGAGCACGCTGCGCAGGCGCCGCTCCGATGCGGCATCGACGGGCGCCGCCAATACGCGCCCGACGTCCTGCGGCCAGGTCTGCACCGGTGCCGGGTCATTGCGCTTGGTAAGAAGCTGCAATTGGTACATGCGACGTGCATCGTGGTACTCCGCTGGGGTGGGTGCTTCCGCGGCGATTTCCAGCCGCAGCAAAGCCGTGTCGCCGGCCGAGCCAGCCTCCGGTGCCGCACCCAGAGCCTGCAACCACGCGGCACGCGCAGCCGCAGGAACCCGCGCGCCGAGCTCCTGGGCATTGGGCACCAGTGCGGGGTCGCGTTTGCTCCACGCTTCGAGCAGTTGCGACAGCGCCTCGCCGTGGGCCTGCGACGCAAGTTTGCGCAGGGCCAACTGTGCCCGTTCCAGCGCGTCGCGCTGGGCACGAAACGCGGTGTCGCCCAGGCGCGGCGCCATCGGTGCGCTGTCACGCGGGCCACGGTCGTCGAAATTTCCGCGCGGCGGCCCTGCACGGGGCCCGTCGCGGCTATCACCCCGGTGCCCGGCGCCGGCCCCGAACGCGCTGCGCGAACCCTCCTTGCGATCACCAAAACGGCCGCCCCGACCCGGGGCTGCAGGCTCGGACTTCTTCATGCCTGGCCGATCGTCGCCGCGCATCGCTATCACGGGCTTCGGAGCCGGTTTGGGCGGTGGCGCCGGAGCCGCTGGTTCAACTGGTGCACTCTCGCCAGCAGGGTCCACGCCGGCGGCGACATCCGGGGCCATCGTGGCATCGGTCGCCGGTGTAGCTGCAGCCACACCCGCCGGAACCGGCTCCGCCGCGGCAGCACTCTGCACCGCTCCCTGGGCTTTCGCCTGACCCCGCAGTGCGGCGTCCAGCGCGGCCATCGCGGCGCGGATTTTCTGAGCGTCCCCCGAGGCATTGGCCGCCTCCAGCGACTTGGCTGCGTCCAGCACCAGGCGATCATGCTCGCCAAGAGCGGCCTCGGCCTGCTGCCGCTCGAGTGTCTTGCGTTCGAACGCGTCGTCAATCGGTTTGCGGAACGCGTCCCAGAGCTTCTGCTCAAGACGGCGGTCCATGGGTACCGCATGCGCCTCGGCTTGCCAGCGCTGCTGCAAGGCTTTCACTGCATCCACGCGCAACACGGGCGCGGCACCCAACGCCTTGGCCTCTTCGATCATGGCGTGCCGCTGCTCCATGCTGAGTTGCTGCAGCGCTTCAAGCGGGGCCGCCGCCGCCGTGATGGCGGCCTTCCACAAAGGCTGCAATTCGGCGAACACCTTTTCGCCGACGTGCCCGCCATCCCGCCAGCGGTCACCGAACTGATGCAGGATGCGTGAAAACCCGCGCCAGTCATCGTCCAACGCGGTGGTGTTGGCAGTCGCCCAGGCATGCACCTCGTCGATCAGTGCAAGCCGCTCGGCCCGGTGCTCGGACGCCTCGGCCTTGATTCGCTCGAGCCAGGACTCGACCACCTTGTGGGCCTCGTTGCAGGCCTCGTCGAATCGCTTCCACAGTGCATGGTTGGGAGCCCCGCCCTGGTCGGTCTGTTTCCATTGCTCGCGCAGTGCACGCAGGTTTTCCTGCATCTTGCGCCCACCCATGGCCTGGCCTTCCGGGCGCTTGAGCAAGCCTTCGGCCTTGGCCACCAGTTCCTCACGCAACTGATCGGCGCGCCAACGTTGCCACCCCTCCAGTTCGCCGGCGGCGGCAAGCGCAGCATGGGCCTTGTTTTCGAGGGAGTCGCCAATGATCTTTCCGAATTCCTTGAGGGCGTTGCGAAGCGCTGCCGCAGCACCCGCACTGGCCTTGCCGTGGCCCTCGCCAATCTCGGCCTCCAACTTCTGCAGCACCTCCTGCACGACGCCCATGGCGTGCTGGCGCACAGCGGGGTCGAGACGCGGTTTCTGGGCCTTGGGCACGGCCTCGGCCGGCACGCCACGGGCCTGGCGCAATTCATCGGCCCATACGGGTACCGGTGGCAAAGGAGCGGCAGCATCACCCGAGGCTGCCACCGCCTGCGCCAAGGCACTCTGGAAAGCGTCCCACACCGCCAGCAACTGCCCGCGGGAGGCCTCCAGCAGCGGGGGGAACTTCATGTCCACGCTGGGCCAGTTCGAGTCTGCGAGCAGTTCGGTGGCCTGCATTTGCCAATGGGCAACGTCGGCCCGCAGGCCGTCCCAGACTGTCTGCGCCGCGACCCAGGATTTGGTGGACAAGACCTCGATGCGTTGGGCCAGCAGTACTGCAGCCTCGCGTTGCACTTGCACGCGGTGCTGCAAGTCTTCGATCACCCGGATCCGCTCAGCCAGTTGGCTCTTGAGCGTGAGCAAAGGCTCCTTGCTCAGCGGGGCGCCCGCCTTGGCCGCATCACGTTGCCACGCCATTGCATCCGCAATATTGAGTTTCGCGAGCGTCAGCAGTGCCTGTGCCTTGTCGGCCCATTCCGCCGCGACAGCTTCCTGGCCCTTTGCACGCCTGATGTCGTCCAGTCGCTCACGCACAGGCCGAGCTGCACCTTTGTCGCGTGCTGCAAGCTCCCGAAACACTTCCTGCAACTGTTCCTGGGCCGGGTCACCCGACAACCATGCCCGGATACGGGTGGTGCGCTCCCCTGACGTCGGCGCGGTAAAGGCACCACCAGTGAGTGCATCGAGCTGGCGGATATCGTTGTTCTTGTGGGGTGCGGTCATCGTCACAGGGGGCCAGTGGCCTGGCGGGTTGGTTCGGGAAACCGCGTATTTTCGCCGCTATTCGCAGATCTTCGACTGGCGCCTCAACTATTTGCGTGGGCGCGCTAATTGCCTGCCAGGCTGAGCTCGGCACGTGGCGACCATTTGGCATCCCCGGAGGATGGCTTGACCGCCCCCAGGAAGAGCCGCTCCACCGGCAACTTTTGCGCACCCAGATAATCCTTCACGGCCACACCCCGCTGCACCGCCAGTTCCCGCATGGCGTCCTCTGTGACGGGGATATTGGCCAACAGCAAGGCCTCCATATCGGCCGGCGGGACTTCCAGTGCAACCCCTACCAGGTTGCGGGGCTTCACGATGTCGGCGCGTTTGTAGACCTCTTTCAGCAACACCGGAATGTCCGCGTCTTCCACGGCCAGTGCGGCACTGGCCTGGCTGACCGGCGCGGAACTGGCGAGCAGGCTGCGGCGTTTCTCGGACAGCAGCAACACCTGCAGGCGTTCCCGCTTGTAGGCCTCCCGCTCGGCCTCCAGGCTGGCGGTACCCACCACCGTCATTTTCAGGGAGGGCCGGTCCGACAGGGCGCGGGCCACCTTGTCGAGACCTTCCCTGGCCTGTGGCAGCAACACGGCCGAGCCCGGCGCGAACTCCACCACGCTGAGCTCGTCACCACCTCCGCCGAACGCGCTGGCCAGCAAGCTGAACGGCGCCGTGATCGCCTTCACCACCAGATTGACGATGACCTTGAAAATGATGGGGCCGAGGCTGAACTGCGGGTCATTGAGGGAACCACTGATCGGCAGGTTGATGTCGATCACCCCATTGCGGTCAGCCAGCAGCGCCACGGCCAATTTCACTGGCAGGCTGGCCGGGGCTCCCTCCACTTTGTCGCCAAATACCAGTTGGTTCAGGACTACCTTGTTGCTGGCGGTCAGTTGGCCATTGGGCAACACCAGGTAACGCACATCGACACTGAGTTTGCCGCGCTCGATGCCGTGGCCCGCATATTTGACCGTGTAAGGCGACAAGGGTGGCAACTCCAGGTCGCGCACGATCCCTTTGATGTCCAGTGCCAGCGGTTGGGCCAATGGGTTGACCTTGCCGAGGATCTCCAGCGACGCCGTTCCTTCGGCACGACCCCGCAATTCGAGGTCCGCCAGTTGCGGCGGGCCCTGGGACGCCACCGACGAAAACGCGCTGAGCTTGCCAGTGAGTTCGCTCAGGTTGGCCGAGTAGTTCGGCTTGACGAACCGGTCCGAAAAAAATACTTTCCCGTTGATGAGACTCACCGGGCCGATGTTCACCACCGGCTCCAGGCCCGTCGGCGGCAAGGGTGCCCCCGCCTGGGCCACGGTATTGCCCGGCGCCGATGCACTGGCCGCCGCCTGCGCGCCGGCCGGTGGCGCCATGGCGGCAGCCGGATCGGCCTTCACCAGGTTCTGCAAATTGATGCGCCCACTCGGATACACGATCACCCGCGCGAAAAAATCACCCAGCGTGGTCTCCTTGACAGCGAGCGTGGTCGCAGTGCCAGGCGCCAGTGCGAGCTCGATTCCGCGCAGGCTCAGCGATTTCCAGTTCAGCAACTCCTCGGCGATTTGCAGCGCGCCGTCATTGGCGGCCACGCTGTTGGCCCGGAAATCCTCCACCACGGCATCACCATTGACACGAACCAATGGGCCTTTGGTGCTGTCCACGTATCGCACCTCGCCCTTGAAACCCGCATCGGCGCGCAATAACTCGATATTCAGGTCGGTGCCGAAATACGGTTCAAAGGCATGCACCGGGATCTGCGTCGCCACGACGTTGCCCTGCAGTGCCACCGGTTGCCACTGCGCGTTGCCCCGATAGTCGAATTGCCCGGGTTCGCCACGCTCGGATTTGATCCGTGCAGAAAGCTGCACCGCAACCGGCTTGGTCCCTTCGGGCCGGGCATCTTTGACCTGAAGCTTGATGGCCGACAACACAAATGCGACGGGCTTGCCCGACGCGTCATCGTGGTAGCTGACTTCGCCATCTTGCAACGCAAGGTCGCTGACCAGCACGCTCCAGCCAGCAGAAGCCGCGCCACCGGCTGGGGCCGCCCTGCCATTTCCGGCGCCAGGTTTGTCCGGCGGAACCGCGGCCTGCGCTCGTAACCAGTCCTCGAACATCCAGCGCCTGTTCTGCGCCCGCACCACGGAAACCCTGGGCTGCTCGACGGCCAACTTGCCAATGGTCACACTGCGCCGCGCCAGGTCGATCTGCGCCCCCGACAGATGGACCTGTTTGATCGTGGGCATCCCCGGGCCGCCCGCACCCGAACTGGGCACCAGAGCCAGGTCAGTCAGCACCAGAGTGCCCACCCCGATTTGGAGGTCCGGCGCATTCCAGGCGAATTCGAGGTCCGAGCTCAGGCGGCCATGCAGTGTCGGCACCAGAAATTGAGCCAGATACGGTGCCGCCGTGCCCAGCGGTAAACCGGACAGCACAGCCTTGACCGTTGCCTGGTGCTGCGTGGCCGTGCCGCTGAATTTGAATTCCGCCGGCACAGCCTTGCCGGCCGCTTTCGTGGACACAGTTGCTGCCGGGTTGTCCGACACTGCGAAGGCTCCCTGGAAAATCATGGGCTGCAGCATGGGCCACTGGACTGCGGTGGCCTCCAGCGACAAGCCTCGCGCTGCGACATTGGCTTGCGGGGTGACCGCCGCATCCAGCCAATGTACGGTGCCCTCGCGCAGCACGAACTTGGCGACCTCCGCTTTCCACGACCCCACTGGCGACGCTGTGGCAGGTGCTGCCGATGATGCCGGGAGGGCCGACGGGACGGCGACGCCCGTTGCCTGGGCGCTCGCAGGCGACGCCAGCGACTCGAGGTTGAGGTTGCCCGCCGCGTCCCGGCTGACATTGAGTTGCGGGTTCGTCAGTTCAACCAGCGACACCTTCACGATACGCTCCAGCGGGCGCACATCGTCCAACACCACCTTGAGCGCGTCGAAAGCGAGCAAATCGCGACCCCCGGCATCGTCAAGCTTCAAGGCCGCCAGTCGGACCTCGCCACTGACACGCAGTTTCGGCTCTGTCACCTGCTCGAACCCGAGCTTCAGTTCGGCGCCGATCACGCCCCGGCGCAGCCGCGCGGGAAGGGATGGTGGCAGGTAAGGAAGGTACGGCGCCAGGTCGACATCCCGCAAACTGATGTTCGCCTCGGTCTTGCGTGAGTCGGCGAAAGGTGTCGACTGCGCCTGCGAGTCAAAACGGCTCCCGTTGAAACTGAACGCCAGCTTCGGCTCCACCACCACCGCCCGTCTGGACTCCAGGTTGCTCAGAAACGGCACGCCAAGCGTCAGGTCGCGCAGCGTGTGGGTCTTGTTGACGGACCGGTCTTCAAAGTCCACCGAGCCCCCCGTCAAGGACAGATTGAACAAGGCAAACTGAGGGGGAACGGTCGGTTTGTCCGTCGTCGGCCTGGCAAAACGCGCCAGGATGTCGTCGATGTCGTACTTGCCGCCCCCCAAGTGGGTCACCCGCAGACGGGGCCCATCCACGGTCAACGCGGCGACCACCGGGGCGAGTCGCATCAAGGACTCGATTTCAGCATTGACATACACCCGCTTGAGCTCCAACTGCGACGAAGCACCATCCTGCGTTGCGATGGCCAGGTCAGCAAGGGTCAGCTCCAGGGTCCAGGGTTTGAAATCGACCGACCCGACACTGACCTTGCGCCCCAGTTGCTCCGATGCCAACTTTTCCATTTGGCTCTTGACCAGGGCCGGGACCACCAGCCAGCTCAGCCCCCACACAACGGCAACTGAACCAAGGAGCCACGCGACGCGGCGCAGCCAGGTGGCCACAGACAGGGACAGAAATTGCATAGGGCTAGTTTTCAACGCAGGGCGGCAAACGTCAATGGCGCGAACTGTAAAACATCAGCGGGAAATCAAAGAGCAAAAAAGAAAGCCCGGCGAACTGGCACGAAGCCGGCCCGTCGGGCTTGACGGCTGGCACGAGGCCCATGCCGTCCTGGCTCGCGAAGAAGGAGTTGGAAGTCCCACCTCAGCGATGGCAGCAAGAGATTGCCACCAGAGTTTGCCGGAGTCCACCCGTATACGCTACCCAAGGGTTGCAACGTGTGGATTTCGACGTCTTGCCTGACTGATCAGACAATACCAGTCTAGGCCGCATGATGGCCAAATACAAGCCCATTTGCATGTCCAATTGCAAAAATGTCTCGATTGCAGCGCGCAAAACAAATAAGCGAATGGATTTAACAACTCTATTTGATATGGTTGACTGGATATATAACGCCGCCTAAAATCCGGCCAACCCTGAGACCAAGGGTTATCCCGAAGTAATCCCGAATCGCTGCCGAACCCGGCAAATTCGACCTGCTGCAAAGTCACTGGAGGCAAGCAGACTGTCGAATGCGTACCAACCCAAACGATGCGTTCGAGCCAGCCCATTGCGCGCAATGTGCCAGGTCCCGAATCTCGTGAAAGAAGGAAAAGCAATGTCAGCGTCAAGAAAAATTGCAAATGGCCTCAAGACCTTTGCGTCGGATGTCGCCACCGGTCTGTTTGAAATCACCCACAATGGTTTTGCCATGCTCGGCCTGGTGGTCGTGTTCATTGCACTGACCTTGACTGTGCGACCCGAAATCCGTGAATTGGGGGAGACCCAGCTCATGAGTTGGCTGCAGGCGCGCCAGGCTCCCCTGGATGCGCAGGAATCCCCCCCCGAAGTGCCAGACCGGGCAACCGCCGCCGACCCCAGGGATTTACCCAAACAACAAGCCAACATCGCGTACTGGCTGAGCAAGAAGTACCGGGTCGCGCCCGAGCCCTTGAGTGCCTTGGTGGCAGAGGCGTATGACATCGGAAGCCGGACCAAACTGGATCCGACCCTCATCCTGGCGATCATGGCCATCGAATCGGGCTTCAACCCTTTCGCGCAGAGCGCCGTGGGCGCGCAGGGGCTGATGCAGGTCATGACCAAGATCCATGTCGACAAATATGAAACCTTCGGCGGACATCTGGCAGCCTTCGACCCGATGACCAATCTGCGTGTGGGCGTGAAGGTTCTGCAAGAATGCATTGCCCGCGCCGGGTCGCTCGAAGGTGGCCTGCGTTTTTACGTGGGTGCCGGCAACACCGAAGGCGACGGTGGTTACACCGGCAAGGTCATGGCGGAACACGCACGCCTACGTTCCGTGGCATCCGGTAAATCGGTGCCCGTGGCACCCGCTCCGGCGACCCCCTCGGTGACGTCCGGCGACGACGAATCTGCCGTCGAGAAGGTGGCGGCATTGTTCAAGTCCTGACGCCGCGTGGCGCGCGCCTGCGAGGGCCGTGCGCGCCGCTGGTGTCTGTCCGGCCACTCCCTCTTTCCAACTCCCGATACCGCCATGTACAACCGATCCACCCTGGTAGAACAGACCGACCCCGAACTGTGGGCCGCCATCCTGGCGGAAAATGCCCGCCAGGAACACCATATTGAATTGATCGCCAGCGAGAACTACGCCTCACCGGCGGTCATGGCGGCGCAGGGCTCCCAACTCACCAACAAATATGCCGAGGGTTATCCAGGCCGTCGTTATTACGGTGGATGCGAACATGTTGATGTTGCCGAGCAGTTGGCGATCGACCGGGTGAAGCAGATCTTCGGTGCACAGGCTGCCAATGTGCAGGCGCACTGCGGGGCTTCGGCCAACGAAGCAGTGTTTCTGGCTTTCCTGCAACCCGGTGACACCATCATGGGCATGAGTCTGGCGGAAGGCGGCCACCTGACCCACGGCATGGCCCTCAACATCAGTGGCAAATGGTTCAAGGTCGTGAGTTACGGCCTGAACGCACGCGAAGAAATCGATTACGACGCAATGGAGCGCAAGGCCCACGAGACCCGGCCCAAGCTCATCATTGCCGGGGCCTCCGCCTATTCGCTGGCCATCGACTTCGAGCGTTTTGCCAAAGTTGCCAAGGCGGTGGGCGCTATTTTCATGGTCGACATGGCGCACTATGCCGGGCTGATCGCCGCCGGCCTGT
>JAYVRP010000628.1:0-5222 GCA_043776215.1 Rhodoferax sp.
TTGTCCGCCAGGATGCGTGGCATTTCGGGCTTGGGCGTATAGAAGTCGAGCAACTCGTCAATTTCGCCGGTCTGCAGCGCCGGCACCCGGTTGGCCCCCTGCGGGATGATCTGGAAAATGATCTGCTCCAGAAACGGCTTGTCGCCGTCCCAGTAAGCCGGGTTGCGCACGAGCCGGATGCTGGCGCCGCGTTTCCATTCCGCGAACTTGAAGGGCCCGGTGCCTACCGGCTGCTGGTTGGCCGGATGGGTGCCGATGTTGCTGCCCTCGTACAGGTGGCGCGGCAGCATCGGGGCGTCGAACACCGTCATTTGCGACAGGAACGGTGCGTAGGCCTTCTGCAATTTCACGACCACCGTGCCCGCGTCGGGTGTGTCCACCTCCAGGCCGATGTTCTTGAACACCGGCGCAGCCCGCGGATGCAACTTGGCCAACACCTCCAGCAGGGTGAATTTGACGTCGGCGCTGGTGAAATCGCGCCCGTCGTGCCACTTGACGCCGCGGCGCAGGTTGAACCGATAGGTCTTGCCGTCTGGTGACACGGTCCAGGAGGTTGCCAGCGACGGGCGCGGGGTGTAGCCGGGGTCGAGCCAGATCAGGCCTTCGAGGATTTTGGCCGACACGTCGCCAGCGGTGAAGTCGGTGCTGGTGCCCAGGTTGAGCGTTGGCGGGTCCGTGTCGATGCCCAGCACAGCCGTGCCTTTGCCGCTGGCCGCGCGGCCGTAACGCGTGGGTGCCAGGCCGCCGGCCAGCACCAGTGTGCCCAGGCCGAGTTGGCCGATACGGCGGCGGGTCAGGGGTGTGGCAAGGGCCGCGTCGCGTGGTGGCTTCATGGTGGTGGGGTGTCGATCATCGGTTTCGGTTGGAGCCGGTGAGGCCCGGCAGGCCAGCCGTACTTCAGGACGATGCAGGTTTGATGCCATGATAGTGCCCAACCCTCCCTCTTCCGACGCCAATATGACCCAGATTCCCGCTCCTGTGCTCGACGGGATTGCGCAATCCGCACCCGAAATGGTGGCCTTGCGACGGCAGATCCATGCCAACCCCGAACTCGGCTACGAAGAGTTCGCCACCAGCGACCTGGTGGCCGAGCGGCTGGCGCGCTGGGGCTACCAGGTGCACCGCGGCCTGGGAGGCACCGGCGTGGTAGGAACGCTGCGCTGTGGCACTGGCACGCGGCGCATGGGCCTGCGCGCCGACATGGACGCGTTGCCGATGCTGGAGACCACCGGTCTGCCGTGGGCCAGCCGCAACCCCGGGCGCATGCATGCCTGCGGCCATGATGGCCACACCGCGACCCTGCTGGCGGCAGCGCAACTGTTGGCCGTGACCCGCAATTTCAACGGTACGCTGCACCTGATCTTCCAGCCTGCGGAAGAGGGCTTGCAGGGCGGCCGCAAGATGGTGGACGAGGGTCTTTTTGCGCAGTTCCCCTGCGACGCCATATTCGCCTTCCACAACGAGCCGGGTTTTCCGGCCGGACGCTTCGGTTTCCTGCCAGGGGTGATCTACAGTTCGTCCGACACGGCGGTGATCACGGTGCACGGGAAAGGCGGCCACGGGGCCATGCCCCACACCGCGGTGGACCCGATCCTGGTGGCGGCGCACCTGGTTCTTGCCTTGCAGACCCTCGTGTCACGCGAGGTGGATCCCAACGACATGGCGGTGGTCACGGTGGGCAGCCTGCATGCAGGCCAGGCACCAAACGTGATTCCGGCGTCGGCCGAACTCAAGCTCAGCGTGCGTGCCCGTCGGCCCGAGGTACGCCAATTCCTGCGCGACCGTATCACCGCGATGGCGCGGGCGCAGGCCGAGGTGCATGGCGCACGCGCCGAGGTGGACTACCAGTGGAAGTCGCCGCCCTGCATCAACGATGCAGGGGTGACGGCATTCGCGCAACGTGTCGCGCTGGAAGAGATGGGCGAGAAAGCCCTGATTCCGGACATGGCGCCGTTGCAGTCCAGCGACGATTTCGCCTTCATGCTCAACACCGTGCCGGGGTGTTATTTCATCGTCGGCAACGGTGACGGCAAGCCCGGAACCGGCCCGGGTTGCATGGTGCACAACACGGGTTACGACTTCAACGACGACATCCTGCCCACCACCGCGAGTTTCTGGGTGACGCTGGTCACGCGGTACCTGGTGTGAGCGCCTGCGCGTCTCTGGACCTCGCGCCACGCGCTTGACACGATCGCCGCCTGCGCAGCCGGTGGTGCTGTTCGGAGGCGCTCAGTCGACCACCGGGAAACTCACCGCCACCTCCTTCTGGCGGAACTGCCACGCCAGGTGCGCCACGAGCGCGAGGATCACGATGCCGCCACCGACGAGTGTGCGTTGACCCGGCACTTCGCCATGCACCAGCCAGACCCAGACCGGCCCCAGCACCGGCTCGATGGTGCCGATCAGCGCGCCCAGCGCGGCGGGCAACAAACGCACTCCGCTGACAAACAGCGCCATGCCCAGGCCCAGGTTGAGCGCACCAAAAACAAACAGCAGCGCAGCATCGGCCGCGCTGACCTGCATCTGCCCGGCCATCACTGCCCCTGCGACCGACGCAAAGACGCAACCCAGGAACACGGCAGGCATCATGCCGACATCGGCATGCCGGCGCGTCAGCACGGTGGCGCCGGCGACTGCAAACGCCATCAGCAGCGCCAGGCCGTCGCCGATGGGCGAGGCGTGGCCGGCGAGGGAATTGGACACCATGATGCCGACACCGGTGATCACTGCCAGGATGGCCAGCCACGTGGCGATGCTGACACGTTCGCGGAACAATACGAACCCCGCCAGTGCGGCGATCAATGGCGCGCCCGCCTGCATGAGCAGGATATTTGCCACTGTGGTGTAGTTCAGCGCCACCACAAAACACGTCGAGGCGGTGGCAAAACACGCTCCGACACCGACACCGGGCCAGCCCATGACGATGAAGCGCTGCCGGGTGCCGCGCCAGCCTTCGCGCCACCACATGAACCCCAGCAGGAACAGCGCAGCGCAGGTGGAGCGCCAGAAAATGACTGCCCAGCTGTCGGTGACCGCCAGGAAACGCGCAATGGCCCCGCCAAAGCTCCACACGACGGCAGAGCCGAATACGAGCAGCGCGCCGCGCCGTTCGAGGTCGACCATCGGCCTCAACGCTGGATCAGTTCGATCTTGTAGCCGTCGGGGTCGGTGACGAAGGCAATGACGGTGCTGCCACCCTTGACCGGGCCGGGTTCGCGGGTGACGTTGCCGCCAGCGGCACGGATCCGGTCGCAGGCGGCGTAGGCATCGGGCACGCCGAGCGCGATATGGCCGAAGGCAGTGCCCATGTCGTAACTGTCGGTGCCCCAGTTGTAGGTGAGCTCCAACTCGGCATGGTCCGGATTGGAGCCGTAGCCGACAAACGCCAGGGTGTATTTGTATTCGGGGTTTTCGGACTTGCGCAGCAGCTGCATGCCCAGGACACGGGTGTAAAAATCAATCGAGCGTTGCAGGTCGCCGACGCGCAACATGGTGTGGAGGATTCGCATGGGGGTGCTCAGTGAAAGTGAGGGGGGATTCTCCCATGCCCCTGCGTGCCGCCAGCGCGGCACGACGCTGTTACACCGATTGCCCGCTGTTGGCCACCAGCACGCAACCTGCGATGCGCCAGGACTTGTCCTTCTGCTGCTGCACCCGGTACACCGCGAGCCACGAGCCGCCTTGCCCGTCAGTCATGTGGACCGGCTGTACGATGGTCTGCCCATCGGCCTTGGGGGTGAGGAATGTCACCGAGGCCGGGCGGTAGACCACGGGGTAAGTGCTGCGAACCATGTCGATGAACTGGTCCGGCGTTCCGAACATTTTCTGGATGGTGGCGGCCGCATACGAGAAGGCGCGCTCGGCGTCGTCGGCGGCAAACGCGTCAAGCTGGGCCCGCACCACCAGTTGTACCCCTTGCGCGCTCTTGGCCGGGACTGCCGGACCGGCAGCGTGGGTGAATCCGACCCCCGCCAGGCCAAACCATATGAACAACACGACCAACAGTTTGCGCATACCAACTCCTGTAGGGGCGGTGACAGAAGGATTCATCATGCCCGAAATCTCGTGCTTGCGCTTGTTGCAGGCTCCCCGCCTCAGGGCCAGGAGTTGAACCTGCCCGGGCGACGTTGTTGGCCGTTGACTCGGAGTCACGCGGATGGCACTGTTGCGGCAGGTCGAACACCAGGCGGGCCGTGCTGCCCTGGGCGTACAAGGGTCCAAGGGCCCGTCCGGCCCCACCAGGCGAGCCTCCGCTGTGGCCGGCCGCCATGGGGTTGCAGTGGCCATCACACGGCATGCCCTGGAACGGGGCGCCCCCAGGGCCGACCTCGACCATCAGGAAACCAACTGTCTTTGCAATGGGTGCAAGGGGCAACTCGCCGTGTAAGATGCCCTGCAGGATGCCCAGGTCGGACTGGCCCGGCAACCTGGCCCGCTGGCGGGCCGCGAAAAGCGTGTGCAGGCCCGGCGCCGCTGGAAGACCGCCCAGCTTGCTCTCAACCAGTTGCCGGGGCCGGCCCGGGTGGCGGCGCTGCATGCCCTGGTGGACGAATCCCTGCTGATCCTGTCGCAGCCGTCCGCCAAAACGACAAAAGGACACCGCCATGCCTGAACCGGAACCTCACACGCCCGCCAACCCGAGCTACCGAGGCCTCTGGCTGGTGCTGCTGGCCGCAGCAGGCACGTTTGCGCTGACCATGGGCACACGCCAGTCGATGGCCCTGTTCCTGAGCCCGCTCAACACTGCGACCGGCCTCGGGCTGGCCAACATCAGCCTGGCATTTGCCTTCGGCCAGTTGTGTTGGGGTGCGACCCAACCCTTTGCCGGTGCGATCGCCGACAAGGTGGGCGCCGGGCGCGTGTTGCTGACCGGCGTGTTGCTGGTGGCCCTTGGCACTTTCCTGACGCCCTGGATGAGCAGCACGGCGGGCCTGGTGCTGGTGATCGGTGTGCTTTCCGCCGGTGGGGCTGGCATGGCGGGCCCTGCCATTCTCATGGCTGCGACGACGCGCTTGCTGCCGGCGGACAAACGCGGCCTGGCCACAGGTGTCGTCAATGCCGGTGGCTCCTTTGGCCAGTTTGCCATGGCACCGATTGCAGGTGCCCTGCTGGTCACCTTTGGCTGGGCCAACGCCATGCAGATCCTCGCTGCCCTGGTTCTGCTGGCCCTGCCCGCCGCGTGGCTGTTGCGTGGCAACGCGGTGCACGCGTCGGCGTCGGCC
>JAYVRP010000629.1:0-19625 GCA_043776215.1 Rhodoferax sp.
TGCGTTTCGACCTGTATGAGTTGCTGGTGCTTCAAATTCCAATCCCACAGGTTTGCGTGACCATCATCGACGGGCCTTTCACCAGTCTTGTCGGTACCGGCCGGGACGGAGAATTTCTTCTTTCGCATATTCATAATTCAGTTTCACGCAGTGTTATCCCTGTCGATGGAATGCCACCTGACTGGGGAACATTGCCCACCAATCGCGCGATCATGCTTCGTCATTCTGCCCGTTACCTCCCAATTTTGAGCAAGGTGACCAGCGTGGAATCGCGTTGGGCGACCCGCACCGTCAACGCATTTGCCCGCGACTTCGACGCGAGGCCAACAGTTATCACCAACCACGGATTCGGATGCTGGTCAGTGATGGGGGGCAAGATCGTTACGTGTGTGACCAATGCCAAGGAGATAGCGCAGCAAATCCTCGGCGAGCAGCACAACGCTCAAGGGGACGCTCGACGCACAAAGGCATCGGCAAGATAACAACTGCGAACGGTCGAGTACCTGGCCACGTGTGTTTCTGGCCTCAATCGTCACGTGTCAGGGTAACAGCAGCGCACGAAAGATACGGGTCACCATGGTCACCGTGGTTCCTTCGGTTGGCGCAGCAACTCCGCCAGCGGGTTGGTCAACAGCTCCGCAAAAATCCGGTGGCCCGCGTCATTGAAATGATCGTCGAACTGGTAGTAACAACGCTCAACTCGGCAAGCCTGGCGAAATGCATCGGTCACCGTAATTACGCGCACCCCAACACGTGCTGCAACATCCCTGAACACGTCGTCTGGGACACTCCAGTCTGCAAACCCGGGGCGCGTTTCAAATCCGAGGCGCCTCACATTGGCAATGTCTGCAGCACTCACATAGGCACGATTCGGTATTGACAGCACAACGGCTTGTGCGTTGACTTTGGTTGCAGCCTGCTTGATGGTTTGCAGCTGTGAGGCTAGGGCGTCTATTCGTTCGCGCATGCGTTGCGACGTCAGATCGACCGGTTCCACGAAGTAACCCGGCACCTTGGTGGCGACGGCCAGCAAGCCAGGATTGAGCTGACCGTTCAAAAACATGCGCCGGACCTCGGGGTCGAGCCGCTGGAACCGATCACGCTCACTGTCGGAGAAGACCTCCAGGATACGTGCGACAGCGAAGCCCCATCCTGCGCTTTCGACCCTCTTGCCAGAAAAAAGCAACAGAAAATTAGGAAATGCCTGGTGCCAGTAGGACTTCACGCGCGTGACCACGGTCTCGCGCTCCAGGCCCTTCAGAAGGCCCAGAAAGACCGGGTCTGGTACGGCTTGCTGCAGGTCATCCGTTTGTTGCAGAGCGACCAACACCAGGTTTGGATGCAGGAGTGGCGCCGCTATGGTGGCAACAGCTGCGTACTCGATGGGGCCAGTCCCGGGTTTGCCAAGATTGGCGATTTCGATCGCTTTGCCGCGCGTCTCTAGACCACGCTCCAGGCGTTTCACCCAGGTCCCTTCGATCGGCACGCCCCAGCCAAATGTGAACGAATCTCCGATTGCCAGCGCGCGTATCCGGTCTGTTGAAGGAGGCCCGAATTCGCGATCACGAAAGCCTTGCCAATTGATTCGCGCCGTGAAAGCGAATTCCGGCGTATTCATCGTGATCTCGGAGCGCGGCGGGAACAATTGGCGGGCAAGTTTCAGTTCAGGAACAAACCGGCCAGTGAGGTAATCGGCGCCAGCCAGCAATAAGAATGCAGCGGCCAGAAGGAACAACTGAAATGCCAACTTTCGGACGAGCTTCACTGGATGCAGGACCCCATGGGTCAGTCAGGAGAACGCGCGATCGCCGCGCAGCGCCTGACAGGTACGGCTGCTACCCGATGCACCGCGGCTCGCACCACGGGCAACTAGGTCCTGAGCAGGCGGACAGCGCCTTTGGCGTTTTGCCATACGCTTCTCTTGATGGTGCAGTTTTCGCTGCACCCTATCGTGCACTTGACAGTTTCGGCGCGGCGTTGTCGGGCCACTTCACCGTGCCAGATCTCTCGAATTGATTGATCCTTTACGCTGCCAATCGGATCCAGCGTGTGACAGTTGATGACGGTCCCATCCGTCTTGACGGCCATCGTCGTCATTCCAACCCAGCACTGCACGCCGTTGGGATCGGCTGACAACGTGGTGGGCGCCTTCTTAAAGTGGCGCACCCAGTCTTTGATATGCCAATCAGCGCTCAGTATGGGATACCCCTGCTCCTTCAACGCCACGATCTGCTCCACGACCGAGTGCAAGGCATCGAAGTCGTCGATCCAGAGGTTCTGGATTTCCGTTGTTCCCCAATCATTGATAGGCTGAAACAAAATGCCGTTCACACCCATGTCCGCCGCCATGCGCACCAGATCGGGCATTTCCTTGAAATTGAGCCGACTGACTGTCGGCTTTATCACGATCGGTACCGGAATACCGGTCGCCTTCGAGCGTGTCTTCATCAAATCAACTGTGCGCAGAACCTTGGCGTAAGAACCCTTGACGCCGCGCTGCAAGTCGTGCGTCGCGGCCTCGGCCCCATCCAGTGAAATATTGAGTGAAAAAAGCTTGGCCTCCACGAGTTGCTCTGCTTGCCTGTCCTTGAGAATAACAGCATTGGTGGTCAATCCAGCCAGGATTTCGTTGTCGCGACAGAAGTTGAGGATGTCGAAAATTCCATGCTTGAGAAGGGGCTCGCCTCCGCTGAAGTTGATATGAAAGGGGCCGACAAAATCCTTGATTTCCTGAAGCACCCGAATCCACTCCACGGCAGAAAGTTCTTCAACGTAATGATCCAGCCGCCAGTAGTGGCAACCCTGGCATTTGAGATTGCAACGTTCGTTGAGTATCCCGTAGAACCGGCGCGGCTTGGTAACGTCTACGCGCCCACCGGTGCGGACGTAGGTTGCATCGCGCAGCTCACCCTCCAGGTGGCGACGCGCCACCGGCAATAACGCCTTGAGTTTTCTCAGGTCAAGCCTTCGCTCCCCCGTCAGGCGCAGACCCTTGTTCTCACCGGAAATTGCCCTGGTCGCGGGTGCACCAATGTCACTGGTGGGCTCAACTAAAAAGCCCGTGTTGGCCACGGGCAGCGCCTCATGCGCCAGGGACACTATTGGAATCGTCTTTGGTTCCAGCACGCGAGCCTCCAACAAGTGATACAACCGTAAGCTTCATCTGCTGTGCGCCCCTAACTTTCATGATGCCCACTCTTCACCCCGCATCATGAAAGTTATTTCACGTTAAGCCCATCACTACGCGCAACCGTTTTATGTTAACGCATGCTTGCAGCTTTCGGGGGTTGCGCCGATGCAAAGCATTGCCATTTTTCCAAGACATTCGGCCCCGGCTTGGCGCATTACTGCAAGGTTCGTCGAAAGTAGTCGATGGTCCTGCCCAGGCCCTCCTCGAGTTCAACCCGTGGCGCCCACCCGAGTTCTCTTTTGGCAAGCGCGATATCAGGCCGTCTCTGACGCGGATCGTCCTGCGGCAACGGCTTGAAGACGATGCGCGATGGGCTTCCAGTCAGGCGCAAGACAGCCTCTGCCAGTTCAAGCATTGTGAATTCGTGCGGATTGCCTATGTTCACTGGCCCGGTAAACCCTTCTTGCGTCGCCATCATGGCAATCATCGCTGTTATGAGGTCGTCGACATAACAAAAGCTGCGAGTCTGGGTGCCGTCACCATAGATGGTCAGGTCTAGCCCGCGAAGTGCCTGGACGATGAAGTTCGACACCACCCGTCCATCGTCGGGTTGCATGCGAGGCCCATAGGTGTTGAAGATTCGAACTACCTTGATGTCGACGTTGTACTGGCGGTAATAGTCAAAAAAAAGCGTCTCTGCGCAACGCTTGCCTTCGTCATAACAAGATCGAATACCGATCGGATTGACGCGCCCCCAGTATTCTTCGGTTTGCGGGTGCTGCTCTGGGTCGCCATACACCTCACTGGTACTTGCCTGGAGGATTCGGGCCTTGACGCGTTTTGCAAGGCCAAGCATATTGATTGAACCGTGGACGCTTGTCTTGGTGGTCTGCACCGGGTCGAACTGATAGTGTTTGGGACTGGCCGGGCAGGCCAGGTTAAAGACACGATCAACCTCGATGTAGAGTGGAAAAGTGATGTCGTGCCTTATCAATTCAAAATTTGGACGTCCCATCAGATGCGCGATGTTGCTATGGCTCCCGGTAAAGAAACTGTCAACACACACCACATGGCTGCCGCTGGTCAAAAGCCGTTCGCACAAATGACTACCCAGAAACCCGGCTCCACCCGTAACAAGATCTTGCATCAATCGTCCCAACGAACAGTGTTTACGCACCACAAAAAAGCGAGTAGAGGTTATTGATACCCCTGCGGGAGATCGACCCTGGCTCGACGGAGGCCCTCTACCCGGCACCCCGTTGAACAGGATTGTAGGGTTGTGGCGTTACGATTTCGCTATGAAATCGGTGAACGGGGTACAGCGCAAAAATGCGTCGCAAAGTTGCCAGGTCACTTCAAGAAGTAAGGCGACGCAATCGAAACCGTTCGTGTGGCCCCAACGCGTCGACAAGCGAAATTATGGACTCGTTCTTGTGAACTTGAGAGTCCCTAGTTCTCCCCTATCCGGTATGGTTGGATCGCGGTTGGGATGCCCGTCACCGGGCAACCTCCGAACAGATCCCAGCGTGCGCATTTGACGCACTGGGCTCCTACCTTGGGTGTCTGACGGCAAATCGCTCGCTCGGCCATGGATGAAGGATGCGGGGTTTCGGTAGCCAGGCTCCGGCGATCTTGCTGAGGCGTTCCCACGTCATTGTGTCCTTTTGGGTGCGGCGCCGAAGCGTGCGAAGCCACAGACGCATGACGTGGTATCGGAACAGCCCGAGCGCGCGGATGTTCGTGGGCACAGCGTGGTAGGCGCAGTAGCCCATGACCACCGACTTCAGGCACTTTCCCTGCTCCGGGATCGTGGCATGTGATCGCTTGCGCAGAGTCCTCTTTATCTCCTGGAGCCTCGCCCTCATCCGATCGACCCTGGTCTTGCGGTGGAGCACGAATGCTCCACGTCGAGACCTGCCGCAGATGAATATGAAGCCCGGGAACGTGAAAGTCTCCGGCTTGCCTATGCCGCGTCGCTGTCTGCGTCCGGCCGCATGGCGGCCGAACTCCAGCACGCGCGTCTTCTCCCTGTGCAGTTCGAGTCCAAACTGGTTGAACCGCTTTCGCATCGCGTCCCAGAAGCGCCTCGCATCAGTTTCATGCTCGAAGCCGACAACGATGCCCACCGATCCTCGGCAGATGCCTACGGCCTGACGCGCTTCGCTTGCCAAACAGCCAATCAAAATCTCCGCCCCAAGGGGCAGAGTATGGGGACATCCAACACCCAAGAGGAGACGCCTTAAGGGGCGGGGAATATGCCCGCCGTGATTCAACAGGAGGTTCAAGACATGACAGAAACCATGCCCTGACTATCCAAAACTACCCCCACCTCCACAGGACAGGATAATTGTCGCCGCTCAACCAACTCAGCTACAGCTGTGACGCTCGCAGAGGCGCGTCAAAAAGACAAGTAAAAGTAGCCCATAACTCGGCACGCTCAAGCATGTGAACCGCACACGAAAAAAAGGGACTGCCAGGCAATCCCCTTTTACGGCGCGAGGGCCAGGCAGCCCGCATGGGTGGGTGGGTGGGTTATTCTGATTTGGATTTTCTACGGCGCACAGCGATGGCGCCCATCACACCCAGGCCAGCGAGCAGCATGGCATAACTCTCAGGCTCGGGGACAGCGGAAACAGCCGAGACGCTGATTGCCCCGAAGTAAATTCCCCCGGCGGATCCGACTCCTTCTCCGCTTATTACCAAAATCCCGTACCCGCCGCCGTTACCAGGAATAGTCAGGTCGATGGACGAGCCATTACTCGACGTACCGCTTTTGATAAATATTTCATCCCCATTAGCCGCCACGCCATCTGGGTCTGCGAATACCGACACGCCACCATTTGCGATGTCCAGAAATGAAGGAAGCAGAGAGAGCTTGGCTACGCTGTACCCTGAGCCGCCATTTGGCGGCAATACGAAGGTCAACATATCGACAAACGGGCCGCTGGCGACCAGCCCGTCAAAAATCTTTGGCACCCCGACAGCAATTGGCCCAAGAGCCTTGATAGTGTCGGCATTCACTGCGACACAGGCACTTGCCAATGCAGTAACTGCAACGGCCTTCTTTACCAGCGACACCATTTCCATGATTTTCTCCTGCCAAATTTAAAGTACTATGACCTTACACCAACTCTAAAGTAGTGTCCACTGCGAAATACCCGGCATCAATAGCCAGTTCGGACTAACGCACGACATTTTCAGGCTCGCCATTGTGTCTTTGGGGTAGAGAATTTTCAAATCCGCTTCGTCAGAAGAATCTGTGAGCGAGTGTTGGCTCCGGAAGCCTGCCAAGCACGTGATACAGGGCCCTCGGGCCCCTTTGCTGTTTCCACAGAGCTGCGATGCGCTTCAGAACGGGACATCGTCCTCATGGATGTCGCTGTACGGGTTTGGCTCTGCATGGTGATCCTGGCGCATGTACTCCTGGATTTGCGGCTGGTACTGGTGGTGCCGCACGGCACCGCGCAGGCCAACGACAAATCCGAGCTGCCGGCGACCGAGCCAGGCTGCGCACACGGCCGGCCAGCCCGCATCCGCTGGGCCCGGTTGCTCAAGCGCGTGTTTGAGATCGACCTGGAGCACTGCCCGAACTGCGGCAGTCAGCTCAAGATCATTGCAGCCATCCTGGAGGCACCGGCAATAGAGCGGATCCTCACGCACCTGGGGCTGCAGGCCCGGGCACCGCCGCGGGCACCGGCGCACGGAGATCTTCAGCAGGCGGCGTGAAGGCGGCCCGGTCCCTCGGGCTGCGGGGCGGGGCTGCGCCTAGCGAGGGCAGAGCCCGGTGAGGGCCTGTCGATCGCAGGGTTTGCCCGATGTCGAGGCAGTCTTGAGGTCAGGCGGTGGGGTTGCGGTTGCCCACCATGCGGCCGGCCAAGCCAAAACTCCCCGGTGTACCACCCAGTGCGGGTGAGTCCGTCCCGGCGGGCACAAAAACATGCCGTTTGATTTTCCCATTCACCCGCGGACGGACCTCGACGCCCATTCAGCGGTCGAAAGCCACCTGTTAGCGATCCAGCCGGCCGCGCCGGACTCCGAGCCGATGAAACATGAGCGCTGGCTATGTTGATCGTGTTTGATATGGATGTTTCTTAAGCGCCGATTGAAGATCGACCTGAACTGGCGCCCCGGCGCCGCTGGGGTGCGAAGCGGGCCGTCATAGCCCCGACGCCCAGCAGCACGTCCACAAGTGTGCCCGCAAGCGCTGGGCGCGGTGGATGGATTTACACTCGACGTACAAGCATGCATGCTGACAAAACGGAGACAATATTTCGTGACCGATCTACAGACCGAACTATTGCGCACCGAACGCGGCGCCATCATGGCGCTGGACAGCGCAGCCGACATCCTGCCCCGCGATCGCGGGCGCGACGTGCTGGTTACCGCTTCCTATATCGGTATATTGCCGGCGCGCCTGGTGCATGATCACCTGCCCCGGGCCGTGATCGGGTTTGACGGCGGCGTGGGCCGCAGGGAGCCAACATCGCCGGCCTGTGGTACTCCGAGGCGCTCAACATTCCGGCGGCGGCGGTGGACGTCATGACCATCCTCCTGGGCGACGGTGTCGATGTCTACAAGAACGGGCGTATGAGTTTCGCCAATCGACCCGCCGCGGATTGCGGCGTTCGTGTGGGCCTGCCGGCACACGAAGCCGCGCGCCTGATGCTGGACCGCGACCCCGGGCAACCCAGCGGCTACCAGGTGACCAACCGCCGTGTGATGCACGAGAACGCGCAGGGCCGCCAGATCGTGGTGACGGACTCCATCGTCTTCGGAACCGAGGCCGACCGCCGCAACGTGCTGGTCACCGCCGGCCACACCGGGCGCAGCGGCGCGCGCCACATCATCAACGTGGGCCCGTTCGGCTTCATCTGTTCCGACGGCGGCCGTGGGCGCGACGACTCCGGTATGGCGGGCCTCGCCATCACCAACGCCGAAGGCATAGCAGGCGCGACCGTCGACGCCCACCTGGCCCGCATGGGCGACGGCATGAGCACCTACGAGGACGGCGTCATCAGCGCGGCCAACGAGCTGGCGCTGGCCTGCGGCGTGCGGGTCGGCATGCCAACGCGCGAGGCGGCGTTGCGGCTGGTAAACCGGGTACCCGGCGCCTGACCGGCGGGGTCCCATGAACCAAGATTCGCGCCGCCAGGAAACAGCTTATTTGTACTGCTTCATTCAACCCAAGGAGACTCCACCATGAACCGAATCGGGCACGCCCTTGCGCTTCTTGCCGTCGCGGCATCCCCGGCCATCTCACTGGCACAATCCGCCACCGACAAACTAATTGCGCTCAGCGCCGGCAACACCACGCCGCTGGCGCCGATCTACCTGGCCGAAACACTGGGCTACGCCAAACAGGAGGGCCTGGACCTCACGGTCAAGACCGTGTTCGCCAATTCGCTGAACCTGGTTGTCGCAGGTGATGGCGACCTGAGTGTGATCGGCGTGTCCTCCGCGCTGGTGCCGGTGCGCGAAGGCAAGGAGACCTCGATCGTCTATGCGATCAGCTCCGGGCTGGGCACCGGTTTCATGGCCGCGTCCGCCAACGTCAAGACGATCGCCGACTGCACACGCGTGTCCACCTCGCGCGCTGGGTCGGCCGTGTTTTCGTCCGCCATGGCCTACAAGACCAACGGCGGCGGCAAGTTCAACATCCTGGAGCTGGGCGACGCCAACCAGATCGTGGCCTCCGTGCTGTCCGGCGGCAGCGACTGCGCGGTGAGTGCGCTGGCGGTGCTACAGCCCGGGCTCGAGAAGGGTCTGCACCTGCTGGTCGATCCGCGCGACCCGGCCACGGTGCCAGCCAATACGATCCAGAACACCGTGAGCTCGGGCCTGTGGGGCATGCGGGACAACTTGCGCCAGAAGCGGCCGGCGGTCGAGAAGCTGATGAAGGCTCTCAAGCGTGTCGAGCAGTTCATCAAGACCGCCACGCCGGAACAGGTGGCCGCCGAACTGGTCAAGCACCCGGACTTCAAGACCTTCACGGCCGATGCCATTGCCAAACAGGTGGTGGCCGAGAAGCTGTTCTGGTTTCCGGACGGCGGTTATGTGCGCAGCAGCGCCTGGCCCGGCACCCTGGCCTACTACAAATACGGCCTGCCGTTCATCGACGCCGCCAACAAGCTGTACACGTGGGAAGAGCGCGTGGACATGTCGTACTGGATCGCCGCCAACGGGCAGCCGGCTGGCAAATAGCCCGGTGGCGCCGCTGCTGGACGTCGGCAACGTCTCGTTCGCCTACCCAGGCGGCGCGACGGTGCTCGACGACATGTCGATCGCCGTACCGGAAGGCTCGATCACGGGCGTGGTGGGGCCGAGCGGCTGCGGCAAGTCCACGCTGCTGGCCTTGCTGGCCGGCCTGATTTCCCCCGGCAGTGGTTGCATCGCTTGGTCCGAGGACACGGTGCGGCCACCGCGGCATCCACTGACCATGATGTTCCAGAAGGACACCTTGCTGCCCTGGCTCACGGTCGAGGACAACATCGGCCTGCACTTCCGACTGGCCGCCTCGCGACTGGGCAAGAACGAGCAGAAGGCTCGCGTTGCGGACCTGATCCATCTCGCCGGGCTGGACGGCGCACAGCGCAAGTTCCCCTACCAGCTCTCAGGCGGCATGCGCCGGCGCACCGCCTTCCTGGCATCGGTGGCGCCGCACCCGCGCACGCTGCTGCTCGACGAGCCGTTCTCGGCCTTGGACGAGCCGACCCGCATCGGCATCCACCAGGACATCTTCGACATCGTCAAGCGCGAGGGCATTACGGTGTTGCTGATCACGCACGACCTGGGCGAGGCGATTTCACTGTCCGACCAGGTGCTGGTATTGACGGCGCAGCCAGCCCATGTGTTCAAGCGTTTTGATATCGGGTTTGGCAGCCAGCGCAATTTTCTGGAATTGCGCGAAAGCGCCAAGTTCCTCGAACTCTACGGCCATGTGTGGGAGCAACTGGCGGTGCAGATCCAGCGCAGCCGCACCCGGACCGGAGCAGCGGTGTAATGAGCGCGCAGCCAGCGCAATTGCCCGTGGCGAATGCACGCGATCGGGCCCCATGGCGGCAGCGGGTCATGGCCCGAAGCCCGGTCTGGCTGACCCAGCTGACGCTGCTCGCCACTTTCCTGCTTGCCTGGCAGTACCTGCCCCAGGTGCCCGCGCTCAAGGCCATGGGGCACTTGTTCGATCCCTACTTCGTCAGTTCCCCACAGCGCGTCGCACGCGAACTCTACAACCTCGCCACCGGCAGCGAGAACTCTCCCGTCATCTGGGGCTTCATCTGGGCCACCGTGTATGCATCGCTGCTGGGCACCGCCATCGGCATGGTGCTGGGTGCCGCGTTCGGGTTGGTGCTGAGCAATTTCCACTTCTTGAGCGAAGTCATGCGGCCCTTCATCATCGGCATGAACGCAGTGCCGCGCATTGCGCTGGTGCCCATCATCGTGATCGTGTTCGGCCCGACCGCCACCTCCTGCGTGATCATCTCAGTGCTGGTGGTGTTCTTCGTCGCGTTCTTCAACGCCTACGAAGGCGGCACCTCGGTGCGCGAGGAACTGGTGCAGAACGCGCGACTGCTGGGCGCGAACAACTGGCGCATCCTTACTGCTATCCGCTTGCCCTTCGTCATGGCCTGGACGCTCGCCAGCCTGCCGCTGTCGGTGACGTTCGCGGTGATCACGGTCGTCACCGCCGAGATTCTTACCGGGGTGCCGGGCATGGGCTCGCTGCTGGGTACCGCCGCCGTCACCGGCAACGCCGCACTGACTTTCGCGGTGGTGATCGCGCTGGCGATCGTCGGCGTTGCCATCACGCTGGCGGCGGACGCTATTCGTGCCCGGGTGCTGCACTGGTGGGGCCGGTAGCGGTCCAACGCAGCGGCAGGGCCACCGGCGACCAGACGTGACCGCCGCTTGTGCGGACCTCGCTTTCACTCTGGATTGAAAACTCCGGGATGCGGCGTGTCCACTCCTCCAGGAAGATCCGCACCTCGGTGCGCGCCAGGTGCGAGCCAATGCACCTGTGCGGGCCGGCGCCAAAACCCAGATGCGGGCTGACCGGTCGCGAGAAATCCACGCGCAATGGGTCGTCCACGCGGCGCTGGTCCATGCCGTAGAGCTGGGTCATGAAGAACATCTTGTCGTTCTTCCTGAAGCGGATGCCCAGGTGTTCGGTGTCCTCGCGCACACCGCGCTGCATCGAAGCAACACTGTGCGTGCGGATGAGTTCCTCCACCGCACCGGGGATGGTCGAAGGTTCGCGCACCAGTTGCCGGTAATGGGCCGGATGGCGCCCCAGGAACAGCATCACGAACGCGAGCGTGGACGAAACCGTATCGAGCCCGCCCAGGAACAACAGCAGCCCCATGCCGAGCAACTCCTCCGCGTTGAGAGTCCGGTCCTGTACCCGCCCCTGCAGCACCATGCTGAGCAGGTCCTCTCCCGGCTTGTCACGCCGCGTCTCGTAAGCCCGCATGACGTACGCGCCCAGCGCATGCCCTGCATCCTCGCGCGTGGACCGCTCAGGGTGCCGCACGACGCGCTCCGTCAGTTCGACCAGTTGCTCCCGGTCGCTCTCGGGCGCGCCCGCCATGCGCAAGAAAACGTTGACCGGGAACTTCTTGCCGAAGTCCTCCACGAACTCGCACTGCCCGCGCGGCAGCAGGTCGTCGATCATTCGGCCACACAGTGCGCTCAGGTGCTCCTCCATGCCGGCGATCGTGCGCGGCACGAAGGCCGGATTGATGATGCGGCGGTACTCCGTGTGCTGCGGTGGATCCGACTGATTGGGCAGCGTCCAGGGCTTGCGGGAGTTGGCGTTGTACTGCGGCTCGCTCGAAAAGCGCTCGAAATCGCGCAACATGTCCAGCCCCTCCACGGCACCGGCGATAACCCAGTGGCCACCGTTCCTGGGCGTGAAGAAGATCGGCGGCACCTTGCTGTCCCGCAACAGGCGCACCATCGTGGGATGCGGATCCTGCTCCAGTTCAGGGGCGGTATAAATATCGAAATCGAACACCAGGTGTTCGGGTACGTGGTCAGGAACAGGGAAAATCACGCTACCTACCTCCGGTCAATCGAGCGCACCGCACAGGCTCAGTCAGTGCACCGGCCACGCCAGGGGCAAGGCAACCGGCGTCCAGAGCAGGCCACCACGCGTGCGGATTTCCTGCTCGCCCAGGACGGCGAACGACGGAATACGCCGCGTCCACTCTTCGAGGAAGATGCGCACCTCGGTGCGGGCCAGGTGCGATCCGATGCAGCGGTGCGGGCCAGCCCCAAAGCCCAGGTGCGGACTCACCGGCCGCGCGAACTCCACGCGCCATGGGTCGTCGATCTTGCGCTGGTCCATGCCGTAGACCTGGGTCATGAAGAACACCCTGTCGTTCTGCCTGAAATGGATGCCCAGGGACTCGGTGTCGGCGCGCACGCCGCGGTGCAGCCCGGCCACGCTGTGGGCACGGCCAAGCTCTTCGACCGCGCTGCCAATCAGCGCCGGGTCGTCCACGAGCTGCCGGTAATGCTCCGGGTTGCGCCCCAGGAACAGCATCATGAACGACAGCGTCGACGACACGGTGTCCAGGCCTCCAAGGAACAGCAGCAGGCCCATGCCCAGCAACTCCGCCTGGTTGAGTGCCCGGCCCTCGAAGCGACCCTGAAGAACCATGCTCAGCAGGTCCGCGCCGGGCTTGTCGTGCCGGGTCTCATAAGCCTTCATCAGGTAGTCGCCCAGCGCATAACCGGCCGCGTCGCGCGCCGCCCGCTCCGGGTTGCGCACCGCCTGCTCGGTCAGATCCACCAGCATCTCTCGGTCGCTGGCGGGGGCACCCGCCATGCGCAGGAAGACATCGACCGGAATTTTCTTGCCGATGTCCTCGACAAATTCGCACTGCCCTCGCGGCAAAAGCGCATCGATCATGCCGCCCGAGAGCGCGCGCAGGTAGTCCTCCATACCGGCGACCGTGCGCGGTACGAAGGCGGGATTGATGATGCGCCGGTACTCGGTATGCTGCGGCGGATCGGACAGGGTAGGCAAGGTCCAGGGTTTGCGCGCGGCGCTGTTGTAATGTGGGTCGCTGGAAAAGCGCTCGACGTCGCGCAGCATGTCCAGGCCTTCCACCGCGTCGGCAACGATCCAGTGCCCGCCATTGCGCGGCGAATAGACGATCGGCGGCACCTTGTTGGCCTGCAGCAGGTCCACCATCGTGCGGTGCGGGTCATGGTCGAACTCGGGCGCGGTGTAGATGTCGAAATCGAATACCAGGTGCTCGGGGACGTGGTCGGGTATTGGCTGTGTCATCGAATCGGGCTCCGAACATTCTTGGCGCCGAACCGACGCACCGTGAATCTTACGTCGTGAATGCAGTTTCGCATTGCAATGATCGCGGCCGCCATGGCATCAAGAATGGCGACCGTGTGGCCTTGCTGGTACACAACCGCATGGAAATGGTTGAGGTGCTGGTAGACGTGGCAAAGGCGGGGCTGGTGTATGTGGGCCTGAACTTCCGCATGACAGCCACCGAACTGGAGGCAGTGCTGGACAATGCACAGCCGCGTATCCTGATGGCCGAGCCTGAATACGAGGCCATGGTCACGCGGCTGGCGGCGCGGCGTGGCATCCCGCTGCTGGTGCTGGACACGCCGACAAGCTACGAAGCGGAACTCGCCGCTGCCGGCCCGGCGTTCCCGGTGTCGGCCTACTCGGTGTTTCCCAAGGACCACGTCGCCATCGTCTACACCAGCGGCACCACCGGGCTGCCCAAGGGCATTTTGTTCGACCACGCGGCAGCGCTGCAACATGGCACCGTGGCCTGCATGGAGTACGAGATCACCGAGCACTTGCGTTACCTGATCCAGATACCGCACAACTCCTGCGTCAACATCACCATCGCGCCCTGCCTGATGGCCGGCGCGGCCGTTGGTTTTGCCGAGAGCCGGGGTTTCAACAGCATCGCGCTGTGCGACACGGTGGAGCGCCATCAGGTGACACACACCTTTCTCGTGCCCACCATGCTCGCCACGCTGCTGGAGCAGGACCCGGGCGATTTCCCGAAACGGCTGGCGTCCATCACCACGCTCGGCTACGGGTCATCCCCAATCCCGACCGAGCGGCTGCGCGCGCTGGTGGCCAAGTACGGGCCCATCTTCATCCAGCGCTACGGTATGGCCGAGATCGCGTCGATCGGCACCTTGCTGCGCAAGCCGGACCATGTGCACGCCCTCGCCGACAAGCCGCAGTTGCTGGCGTCCTGCGGCCGCCCGTCGTTCGCGACCACGGTGCGCGTAGTTGACGCAGTGCAGGTGGACGTGCCGCCCGGCGAGAGCGGGGAGATCGCCTTTGGCGGGCCGCATACCATGCTGGGTTACTTCCGCGAGCCGGAGCGCACCGGCAAGGCACTGGTAGACGGCTGGTTACATTCCGGCGATGTCGGGCGCGTCGACGACGAGGGTTACCACTACATCGTCGACCGCATCAAGGACCTGATCATTCGCGGCGGCTACAACCTTGCGCCTAGCGAGGTCGAACGGGTGCTCTACACGCATCCGGCGGTGGTGGGCGTGCCGGACGAAAAGTGGGGCGAGGCGGTGGTGGCGGTGGTGTCGCTCAAGCCCGGCGCGAGCGCCACGCCAGACGAACTGCTGCAGGTCTGCCGCGCCTCCGCACTGTCATCGACCAAGCAGCCGGAGCGGATGGAGATCGTGGACGCGGTGCCGAAGAACACGATTGGCAAAATCGACAAGAAGGCCGTGCGGGAACGGTACTGGGCGGGCAAGCGCAAGGTCTGAGAGCTTGAGAATCCTTCTTCTCAACCTCTCCGTCGGATTCGTCAAACGGGCCGACCGCCGAACGCGGCCTCCGCGTCTTCGAGTTCCTCCATCCGCCGCAGATAGCCGTGTTTCGCTATCAGCGCCCGCGTCGCCACAAGGTCTTTGGCCGGTGACTCCCACGGATAAGCCGCCTCAGCATTGCGCACTCCGCATTCTGCGTTCCGCATTTCCCAGGATCGCTTCGTAGAGCACCGCACGGCCCAGGGCGAGGTGGTTGAGTGCGATGTCGAGCAGGTTGCGCTAGCCGTTCTGCACAATCATGACGACGTGTCCGCGCGCTGGGCAACGGCGCGGCAGGATTCCCGGGTAGGGTGGGCTTCCCGCCCGCCGGGTTCCGCGTCTCGGCGAACCCGACCCAAGCGACGCAGGCGAGCCTGGGTGAAACCGGCACAGACTTCACGTGCTGGCGTTAACGTGCATCCGTTGTTGCGTGCGCCGTGTCGATGCGAGCAGCACTAGGCCAAGACCGACGACCGCGGCCGAGCCGGGTTCCGGGACAGCAGCCGTCGAGATGACGGAGGAAAACACGGAACCATCGGAACGTGTCGACTCGGCGATGTCACGGATGGTTGCAAAGCCGACCGGATCGATAGCGAAATCGATCACACTGCCGACGCTGACGGTTCGCAATATCGAGCCTTGTTGGCCGATACCGTCCGTTCCGAAAATTCGCGCATTGAACACCTCGACGCCGTCGATGAGAATGTGGCCGGTGACGCCGCCGGAGAAATTGATGTTCTGCTTGTGCAAGTCGAAGTCGATCAAGATCGGACCGCTGACTTCGCTCGTGTAGCGACGAATCGCCCAGATGATGCTGTCCTGCAGGTCAGGGGTTATGCCGGTCGGATGGCCACCCACCTGGTTGATGCTCAGAAATTCGTTGTTTTGCGAGCCTACCTGGCCAGCGCTGGCTTGCCAGAGGTTCGCGACATTGTTGAATGTGTCGAATCGGACAAAGTCTGCCGGCGTGTAGGCACTGCCTTTCGCCGTCAGGTTGAAAAAACCGTAGGTCCAGGCGTCCTGCCCCTGGACTCCGGAAAACTCGAGGGCGGAATTGGCTACCGGTGCGGACCATGCGGGACCTGCCATCCACCAACACGCAACAAGCGCGCAAAACAGACTCTTGACAGGTTTCATGATTGTTTCCCTTATATTTGAATCATCGTTTCAGCGCCTACCTTCAATGCCGGGCCGCGCCTGACTCATGAGCGAAACCCGATTGTGTCGGAAGTGGTGAAACGTGTGTCGCGGAAGATCCAGCCCCCGGTCTCGACACGCATCTGGAAATCGATCAGGGCGAGGTTGAAAGGTTCAAGGTCTTCCAGATTGACGGTATGTCCGGCTTGCGGCAGTTCGCAATCGCGACTGACAGCGTCCTACCGGCAAATCTGCTTGAACCGCGTGTTGGCTGACATGGCGGGCGGTTGGCGACGAAATAGTTTGTGCCCGGGGGCTTGCGTTCCTAACTTTCATGATGCCCACCCGTCACCCCGTATCATGAAAGTTATTTCACGTTAACCCAGAACCGCTACGCTCGGCGGCATGTAAGCACCGCTGAGCTACCGACATCGCACCATCACCGAGGACGACCTCGCCTTCATCCGCAAGCTGATCACCGAGCATCCCAGCTTGAGCCGGTGGAAGCTGTCCAAGAAATTGTGTGAGGCCTGGAACTGGGTGCAGGCCAACGGCGCCATGCGCGACATGGTGTGCCGCTCCATGATGCTCACGCTGCACCGCCGAGGTCTGATCGCGTTGCCCGAGGTGCGGAGGGTACAGCGCAACCCGATGGTTGATCGCAAACAGGTTGCCAGCGTAGACGTTGAACAGACGCCGCTGCAGGTGAGCTTAAATGGCCCTGGGCGTGACAAGCCGCACATCCGCACAAGCCGGCCCGCGCGAGTTGCTGCGCATCAACCGTGGTCACTGGGCCATCGACAATAGCTGTCACTACGTGCTCGACCAGTCCTGGGACGAAGACCGCTGCCGCATCCGCGTTGGCCACGGCCCCGAAAACACTTCCCGCCTGCGCCGCTTCGCAATCAGCGTGCTCAACCTGCACGCCAAACCCGGCGACTTGATCGCCTCCATGACGCGCAGGCTCGCCGCCAAAACCCGCCTGGTCTTCGACTACCTGCTGATGACCAGGAATTCAACCGGCCATGCCGCTGCTGGCTAAATCGGCGAGAACGAATTTACCGGGGGCCGACGGGGTTTGGCTGGACAAAGCCAGACGTTTCTTGAAATACTGTCGTCGGCAATGCGGCCCTCAGCGGGCAACGGAGCGCGACAGCAGTTTGGAACTTTCCGGTTTGTGGCTGCTGTCGCGCTCGCTTGACTGTTTCGTCGAGCGCCACTTTAGTTGGTCACGAAACCGCCACGGCCACCGAGTCTCGCGACCAACCCAACCCAATTTGCACGTCAAATTCAGGATTGGACCCAATATCCTTTGCCGCCAGATTTACGCACTTTCTGATAGCCGTTCACACAGGGGCCTGCATGAATGCAAAATAGTAAAAAAACAACCCCTTCACCTTCCACTTTTGACCCGGTCAAGCCGAGCAGCAGAAGTCAACCACACATACCAGCTTCAGGCCCATACCTGGATTGGAAAATACTGACCCAAAATATCACGTCGAACCGAAAAGATCATCGAACGTGCGCTCAAGCGCATCACCACCATCCGCGCGGCGCTCGGTGCAATGGAACTGATGCGCTCCGGCACGCTGCTCACGCGCAGGAAGGTGTGCGGCAAGCCCGGGTGTCGCTGTGCCAGCGACCCGACCGCTCGGCACCGGCCATACCATGAGTGGGGTCATATGCACGAAGGTCGCCTTGTGCGCCGCGTGATCTCACCCCAGCAAGCCGAGGTCCTGCGCGTGGCCACCACCAACCACCGCACAGCCAAGAAGCTCATGAAACAGTGGGAGAGCGAAACCGAGCAACTGATGGACGCCAATACAGATCGTGATCAGTAGACTCACCCAATGCGCACTTAATTCGGTTCAAATGCGTCGGGCGACCTGCGGAAAGTAAGACCGGCCGTCGCCACCACCTCACCGATGCGCATGCCGCGGCTGCCACGCGAGGCCACCACGCGCAGCAGCTCTACCACGCGCTCAATGCTCTGGGTGCCGGTCCGCAGTTCGCTGTCGCTGACACTCTTCTTCGTCATGCCGGTGTTCCCCAAAGTTGCCATTTGGCTGCAGCCCGTGCTCATACGTCCACATGGTGAGAGTTTCCGTCAGATTGAATAAGGACTCCTCTGCCAGCCCATCCTGAAAATTGCCAATGTGGGCGTGGCGCGGGCTGTAGCCACCTGTGAAGCAGCGCTGCGCGGGTGGGGGCACGGCGGCAGTCAGGTCGGTAGCGGCGCAACGAGCCCCATGTCACCGGGCAACGGTGGTTGGGGTCCACGGAGTTCCTTCCATCGGCGGCAGCCAGAGCTCGATCACCCCGGGGCGCGGCTGCAAGGAGCGTGGCAACTCCCGCACCCAGACCGGATCGGTATTGCCCGGCAGCACCCATGGCGCTCCAATGGCTCGCGCGATCGCCCGCGCGCAGTCACCGCTGCGCGGGTCGTGCATCACGAGGGTGGGTTTGGCCCATGGGACCGGCCGGCGCTCCTGGCGCAGATCGGCACTGCGCACGACGTTTTCGATGGGCGCCACCACGACAGGCGAATCGGCCTCGAACTGCAGGGCCTGCCGCAATGCTGCGGCGGGCAGCCGTGATGCCTCATCGTAGATTTGGACATATAGCGTGGTGCGCCCGGACTCGCGCCGGCACTCCTGAAGCGAGGGCGCGGCGGGTGCCTCTGCTTTGGGCGGCGGCTGTTCGGCGGGTGCGCCACCCGCTGCGGCAGTCGATGGCATGGACGCCGCGGGTGGCGTCGGCGCTGGCAGGGGCTCTTGCGTGCTGGCCGAGGCGGCGGCTGTCGCCGAGGGTTCCGCAGTCTGCGCCCACCACCCGCCAACGACTGGGAAACGCGTCGCCATGGCCGACATGACCTTGCGGCTGTCGCGCGCCTGCTCCTGCGGGGAAGCACCCGGGTGCCAGTAGTTGAAGGCGGTATTGACGGTGGCCGGTTTCAGCACCAGGGCACACAGGCTGCTCTGTATCCGCCGATAGGCGGCCACGCACGTCGGGTCGGGGTCCACGTCGTGCGTGCATTCGTCGGTGATGCGTCCGGCCAGCCGCTCCAGGCCCGCCTGTTCCAGCGGGCGCATGGTCGGGCTGCCGCGCAGGTCGAGCAGGAGGGACGTTTGCGTGACGATGTGTTCCGGAATCTGGGGACACGCACCTTTGAACGACTGCAAGCCTTTGGACACCTCGGTGAACAACACGCGCGCTTCGGTTTGTTCGTCGGTGCGGTTGCGCTGCAGTTGGTCCTGCACCTGCCACAGCGACAACAGGAGCGTGCCCGAGGCGCCCAATCCCAGCGTGGTGCCGATGGCGGCAGCGCGGCCGTTGCGCCGCCACAGGGGTTCGGCACGAGGCGTTGGCTCCGCGACCTTCCCCGCAGCCAGACGCGCAGCCACGCGCAGGCCATGGCGTGCAGGGCTTCGCCATCCCGGCAACTGGGCCAGCCAGCTTTCGTGCAGCGCGCTGCCAAAATCTTCTCCAAGGCGCTGGTAACTCTCCCACTGGGCTTCGTCAAACGATTGGTCGCCGG
>JAYVRP010000630.1:0-1639 GCA_043776215.1 Rhodoferax sp.
TTTCAGGTCCGGCCGCAGGGTCGCGGCTGCTCAGTGTGCGGCCGGCCAGGCCAACACCCCCAAAGAACTCCCCGGTGTACCACCCAGTGCGGGTCATTCGGTCCCGGTGGGCACGAAAACATGCCGTTTGATTTTCCTATTCACTAACAATTGTAAAACTTATCGACAATGCCGTTGTTGGAATTGCCGTAGACGCTGCCGGGCCGCACCATGGTGCCGTCCGGTAATGGTCGTCTGCGGAAGGTTATGAGCGAGTCGGTAGCGGCAGACCTTTGCGCCTCGGCCATTTCAACCCGACGCGCTGCAGCCACCTTGCATTACTCTTTGTGCCGAACCATCCACTGCCCGACCAATGCTCGAAAAAACTCCCTGTCGCACCTTTCCCGCAACCTGACCACCCTGGCGCCGGAGATTCAGGCGGCGATCCTGGACGAGACCCTGCCGGACACGGTGTCGCTGTTCGACTTGGCCAGCGACACGCCGCTGTCGTGGGAGGAGCAGCGGGGGCTGGTGGCAGGCTCAGACTGAATCACTCGATCACCTCGGTCGCCTGCAAGCGTACCGATTGCGGAATCGTCAGTCCCATCGCCTTGGCGGTTTTCATATTGATCGCAAAGTCCATCCTTGTGGGTTGCTCCACCGGGATGTCGACTGGTTTCGCGCCCTTGAGAATGCGGTCGGCAATAGCCGCACAGCGCTTGACGAGGTCGTCGTGGTTGTAGCTGTAGCTCATGAGGCCACCATCCGTGACCGGAGGCTTGTCGGTGTAGATGGCCGGCAGGCGCTCGCGCGCAGCAAATTCGATCACCCGTTGGCGATGAGTGTTGAGCACGCCGTTCATGACAACATAAAGCGCGTCCGGGCGATCTTTCCTGATCGCCGCCAAAGATGCGTCCAGCTCCACTAACGTGGCCGCCCGCAACAGTGGTAACTGAACCCCCATCGCCACTGCCGCACTTTCGGAGGCGCGGATGTACGGCTGCAACAACGGAAGGTCGCGATTCAGCAAGACGGCCACGCGCTTCACGCGGGGCACGGTATCGTGCAGAAGCTGCAACATCTTCGCGGCAGTTTCCGGCCCATGCAGCGTCGTACCGGTGACGTTGCCTCCGGGGCGAGCAAACGAGGCGATGAGTCCCATTTCCACGGGAACCGCGCCGTACAACATCAAAATAGGAATTGTCGATGTAGCGCGCTTGGCGGCTTCCACATCGGGATTGAAAGTGGCAACGATGAGGTCCACATTCTTCGCTACCAGATCGGCCGCTAGCGCCGCAAGCCGGTCTGGCTGGCCCTCAGCGGAGCGATAGTCGAACACGATGCTGCGGCCCTCCGCATACCCGAGGGCCGCAAGCGCAGCTGGAAGGGGGAAGAGGGTACGCGGCAGGCCAAGCGTGAGTACCCCGATGCGATAGACCTTGGGCGGCGTCTGCCCCAACACCGGCAACGCGGCACCGAGTGTGCCGCCACCGGCCATGGAGATGATGGAACGGCGCTTCACTGGATCAAGCCCCACGCACTACTCGTCACGGCCTCAGCATCCAATCCACCCAAGTTAAGCCAAAGCGCAGGTGATCAACAATGTTTTTGAGTCATGTATTTGTGCGGCTTGGGTCCCGGCGTGCGAGGTTTGGACAGA
>JAYVRP010000631.1:0-1637 GCA_043776215.1 Rhodoferax sp.
TTGACCGGCACAAAAACGCCGCCGGCCGCCGGGGCGCCGAAGCTGGCAATGACGGTTTCGAAACGCTTTTCGAGGTAAATGGCGACCCGCTCGCCGCGGGCCAGGTCGAGACCCAGCAAGCCGGAGGCGAATTGCGTCACTGCCTTGTCCAGCTCCGCGTAGGTGAGCCACGCCGCCCCACTGGTCAACGCCACCGCGTTCGGGGTGCGGTGGGCGGAAATTGAAATCAGTTGGGATAACAGCACGGATTCCGTCATGGCGCGTTGGAAGTATTTGCCCGAGCACCCTTGCCCAAGTCTTCGCGCAGGTATTCAGCACGCATCGCAACCTTGGGCTCGCTCATGGCTTCTATGTGAAAGTGTATGCGAGCGAATCGCCGAACACCGATGCCGCTTCTTCAAACAGGCTCCAAGATTGTTCAATTTGCACCCTACCCTGCCTCACCCACTCGACGCAGCACAGTCGTAATCACTTGCGCAGAGATGCGAAAGTCCGACTGGTGCAGGCGCCCGAAGATCTGCCGCGCCGACACGATCTGGCCGCGCCGCTTTGCCATGCCAATGACGGCTGCTGTACCAGCCACCTGAATGCCACGCTCTTGCGCGACCGCACGTCCCGCCCGCTCATCCATCAGCAAAAGCGCCGGTACCCCTTGCGCCAGCGCAATGCGAATACAGGCAGCCTCGCCTTCGTCCAGATCAGGTAGCTCCGGCATCAAAGGCGCTGGCTGCGCTAGCCTGAGCCACCCCGTTCGTTCTGCTTCAAGAATGGCGGCTTCGCCTGAAAACCCGCGGTTGCCAACCACCTCTGAACGGACTTCTCGTGGCATCCAGACCGTGCCAAACAATTCTGCCAGCCAAGGCAGACCTTCAACATAGGCCAGCCCAATCAGTGGGCTGGCATCGGTCAGGACGTAGCCAGCCACTGTTCAAGCGTGTCCATGTCGCGGTTTGACTCCAGTGCGTCCAGCCGCACCACGGCGATGCCCAGGCGCGACACATGGGCCGCAAACTGCGCCACCGGCATGGATGCAAGCTTGGCCGACCGCACCAAAGACAAATGGCCATCGCGAAAAAGTGCTGTGGCCAGCGCGGGCCGCACTCCGCTGGCATCCAGCACGCCAGTTGCCTCAATGCCCACCATCAGTGCATCCGGCCGGTCACGGTTCATCACCACCACTACGTCACGATGGGCCATACGCAGCGCTTCGCTCGGATTATTTTTAAGGCCACTGACATTTACCGCTTCCATGCCTATCTCCCATAGGAATCATTGATGGGAAGAATATTACCAGCGTTCGGTGTCAGTACCTACCAGGCGTCGCGACAACCCAAGGTGCAACGACGACGAGACGTGAAAATAGCCGCACACCGACAGATATGGGTATCAAGGGACACGCGCATGTGTCAGCTTTCCTTGACTTCATACAGCTCATCGCGCGTCCAGTTGCGAGCGCCACAGGCTTCGTTTTGGCGCAAGCGCTCCAGCAAACTTTGCCGAGCTATTCTGCGCTGACCACTCTTACGCGTAACGGGGCCGATGACGGCGACTGGTCTGCCACGCGACAGGACAGTGACAACTTGGCCTGTGGCGACATCACGCAGCAGTGCGGAGAAATGCCGATTGGCGTCGGCAGC
>JAYVRP010000632.1:0-1636 GCA_043776215.1 Rhodoferax sp.
GCTTGCTCCAAGACGGCACCTACCGAGGAGCCGGTTCGCGCAGTAAAACCAATGACCGTGACCCTGACATCGTCGAGGGTTTTCAGGGTGCCACCGTCAGCGCCGAGTCGCTGCCGGCCCTGCGCGCTCTCGAAGCCAAATAGGCCGGGGCCGGGGCCGGGGCGTACCGCGTGCACAGAAGCCCCGCGTCAGCAGGCTAAAATCCAAGGCTTACCGATTTCTTTGGGTGCGGCTCCGTTTGGCCGTTCCGTTTCGTTGTCGGGCGCGGGTGGCGAAATTGGTAGACGCACCAGGTTTAGGTCCTGACGCCAGCAATGGTGTGGGGGTTCGAGTCCCCCCCCGCGCACCAATCGAGAAACTGGTTGCGGATTGCTTGCCGCCTTGTGCCCGTTGGCGCGGTGCTGGCAGGAACAGCGGCCAGCATGAAGTTACTGTGTCACAGGGCGACTGAATATGTCCCCGAAAAATTAGGAGAAATGCATGGCTGTTAGCGTGGAAACCCTTGAGAAGCTTGAGCGGAAAATGACCCTGACGTTGCCAGTCAATGTCATCCAAATCGAAGTGCAGACGCGCTTGAAGCGGCTGGCCAAAACGGTCAAGATGGATGGGTTTCGTCCCGGCAAGGTGCCCATGAACGTCGTGGCACAGCGTTACGGCTATTCGGTGCACTACGAGGTCATGAACGACAAGGTGGGGGAGGCTTTCTCCAGTGCCGCCAATGGGGCCAGGCTGCGGGTGGCGGGTCAGCCGCGCATCACGGAGAAAGAGGGGTCTCCGGATGGTGAACTGGCTTTCGACGCGGTTTTTGAAGTGTTCCCGGAAGTTGCCCTGGGCGACCTGACCGGCGTCGAGGTGGAGAGGCTGTCCTCCGAAGTAACACCGGCGGCGATTGACAAGACGCTGGATATTTTGCGCAAGCAACGTCGAACTTTCGCACAACGTGCCCACGATGCAGCCGCCCAGGTCGGCGACCGGACAACGGTGGATTTCGAAGGCAAGATCGACGGCGAGCCATTTGCCGGCGGCAAGGCGCAGGACTTTCAGTTCATCCTGGGAGACGGCCAGATGCTCAAGGAGTTCGAAGACGCCACCGCCGGCATGAAGGTCGGCGAGAGCAAGACATTCCAGCTCGCATTCCCGGCCGACTACCATGGCAAGGATGTCGCTGGCAAGACGGCAGACTTCATGGTATCGGTCAAGAAAATCGAGGCTGCGCATTTGCCGGAAGTCGACGAGGCACTCGCCAAGTCACTGGGAATCGCCGATGCGAGTGTCGACGGCCTGCGTGCGGACATCCAGAAGAACCTGGAGCGCGAGGTCAAATTCCGCCTTCAGTCGCGCAACAAGCAGGCCGCCATGGATGCGCTGGTCTCCATGGCGCAGCTCGATCTGCCCAATGCCAGTGTGCAGTCCGAACTCGAGCGCATGATCGAAGGTGCGCGTGCCGACCTCAAGCAACGCGGCGTGAAGGATGCCGATAAGGCGCCCATCCCGGAAGAAGTTTTCCGCCCGCAGGCTGAGCGGCGTGTGCGCCTCGGGTTGGTTGTGGCTGAGCTGGTCCGATCACAGAACCTGAATGCACGGCCGGACCAGATCAAGGCACATATTGACGAACTGGCGGCGAGTTATGAAAAGC
>JAYVRP010000633.1:0-5199 GCA_043776215.1 Rhodoferax sp.
ACCCGGCGGCGTACTTCAGGTCGCCCCACAATGCGTAACCGTGCACCGCCCAAGCGGGTATCGACAGTCCGAACAGGCACAGAAACAGCAAACGGCGCATGCGACAATTCTGCAGGATTTTTCCTGGAGACAAATGCATGGGTTTTCTTGCTGGCAAAAAACTGTTGATCACGGGTGTACTGAGCAACCGATCAATTGCGTATGGCATTGCCCGGGCCTGCCACTCCCAGGGTGCCGAATTGGCATTCAGCTACGTGGGCGAACGTTTCAAGGCGCGCATCACCGAATTCGCCGCCGACTTCGGCTCCAGCCTCATATTCGATTGCGACGTTGGCGACGACGCCCAGATCGACAAACTGTTTGCGGACCTGGCCCATACCTGGCCCAGCTTCGACGGGTTTGTGCACAGCATCGGTTTTGCTCCGCGCGAAGCGATTGCCGGGAACTTCCTCGACGGGCTGAGTCGGGAGAACTATCGCATCGCCCACGACATCAGCGCCTACAGTTTTCCGGCCATGGCCAAGGCCGCCCTGCCTTACCTCAGCCCGCAAGCGGCTCTGCTGACACTGACCTACATGGGGTCGGAACGGATCATTCCCAACTACAACACCATGGGCCTGGCCAAGGCGTCCCTGGAAGCATCGGTGCGTTACCTGGCAGAGGCCCTCGGCCCGCGCGGCACACGGGTCAACGGTATCAGTGCCGGGCCCATCAAAACACTGGCCGCCAGCGGCATCAAGGACTTCGGCAAACTCCTCGGCATGGTCGCCGCAGCAGCACCGATGCGCCGCAATGTGACCATCGATGACGTAGGCAACGTGGCAGCGTTCTTGCTAAGTGACCTCGCCGCCGGAGTGACGGCTGAAATCACTTACGTGGACGGTGGCTTCAACAAGGTTGCCCTGGCCAGCCCCGAATCCGCAGGGGGCTGACACCCGGCCGCTCAGACCGTGCGGCCAAATGGCCCTTCGCTGCCAACCTGCACCAGTTTGCCAGGCAAAGCGCCAGATTTCGCCTTGGTCGGGCCGTTGGCAACACAGTCGGCGAAGTAACGCACCCGGCCGTCCTCACCTTCGATCTCGACCAGCCCGTGGATGTCGGTCTCGAAGCCGGGGCACTGCGTATTGAAATCACGTGAGAATTTCAGGTAATCGACGATCTTCTTGTTGAACACTTCACCAGGAATCAGCAACGGGATGCCCGGCGGATACGGTGTCACCAATGACGTGGTGATCCGCCCTTCGAGGTCGTCGATCTCCACACGCTCGGTCTTGCGCCGGGCAATGTGCGCGAAGGCGTCGCTGGGCTTCATGGCCGGGGTCAGGTCCGAAAGGTACATCTCGGTCGTCAACCGGGCGATGTCATAACGCGCATACAGCGTGTGCACGTGCTGGCACAAGTCTGCCAGGCCCATGCGCTCGTACCTTGGATATTGCTGACAAAACTCCGGCAGAATGCGCCACATCGGCTGGTTCTTGGCGTAGTCATCCTTGAACTGCTGCAGCCCCGTCAGCAAGGTGTTCCAGCGACCCTTGGTGATGCCGATGGTGAACATGATGAAGAAGCTGTACAGGCCGGTTTTTTCCACCACCACGCCGTGCTCGGCCAGGAATTTTGTGACGATGCTGGCCGGGATGCCCGTCTTGGCAAACTTTCCGTTGAGGTCCATGCCGGGTGTGACGATGGTCGACTTGATCGGGTCGAGCATGTTGAAGCCGGTGGCCATCTTGCCAAACCCGTGCCAGTTGACACCCGCCTTCGCCTTGCGCGACTCACCCTTGATGATCCAGTCATCGGCACGGCCGATGCCTTCATCCACCAGTTTGTCGGGGCCCCAGACCTTGAACCACCAATCGGCGCCGTATTCCTCGTCGATCTTGCGCATGGCACGCCGGAAATCCAGCGCTTCGGCAATACTCTCCTCGACCAGTGCCGTCCCGCCGGGCGGTTCCATCATGGCTGCAGCTACATCGCAACTGGCGATGATGCTGTACTGGGGGCTGGTGCTGGTGTGCATCAGGTATGCCTCGTTGAATAAGTGGCGGTCCAGCTTGGTGTGTTGAGCATCCTGCACCAGCACATGGCTGGCCTGGCTGATACCGGCCAACAGCTTGTGGATGGATTGCGTCGCGTACACCACAGCCTTCTTGGGGCGAGGCCGCTTCTTGCCCATGGCATGGTAGGTGCCATAAAACGGATGGAAGGCCGCATGCGGCAACCAGGCCTCATCGAAATGCAGGTTCTCGACATATCCGTCCAGCATGCCCTTGATGGTCTCGGTGTTGTACAACACCCCGTCGTAGGTCGATTGCGTGAGCGTCAGGACGCGTGGCTTGACTGTCTTGGCATCCACCCCCTTGAGCAGGGGATTGGCCTGGATCTTGGCCTGGATCGCCGCCGGCTCGAACTCCTCTTTCGGAATCGGGCCTATGATCCCAAAATGGTTGCGGGTCGGCTTCAGGAAAACCGGAATCGCCCCCGTCATGATGATCGCATGCAGGATCGACTTGTGGCAATTGCGGTCCACCACCACCACGTCGCCGGGTGCCACGCAGTGGTGCCATACCATCTTGTTCGAGGTGCTCGTGCCATTGGTGACGAAAAAGCAGTGGTCGGCGTTGAATATGCGCGCTGCGTTGCGCTCGGACGCTGCAATCGGGCCCGTATGGTCCAGCAGTTGCCCCAGTTCCTCGACGGCATTACATACGTCTGCGCGCAGCATGTTTTCGCCGAAGAACTGATGGAACATCTGTCCGACCGGGCTCTTCAGAAAAGCCACTCCCCCGGAATGGCCTGGGCAATGCCATGAATACGAGCCGTCTTCCGCGTAGTCCAGCAGCGCCTTGAAGAACGGCGGCTGCACACCTTCGAGGTAACTCTTGGCTTCGCGAATGATGTGGCGGGCCACAAACTCGGGCGTGTCCTCGAACATGTGGATAAACCCATGCAGTTCGCGCAGGATGTCGTTCGGGATATGGCGCGATGTCTTGGTTTCGCCATAAACGTAGATCGGCACCTCCAGGTTCTTGCGGCGGACTTCCTCGATGAATTGGCGCAGGTTCAGGACAGCGGGATCCAGATCCGGGCCGGGCGTGAACTCCTCGTCATCGATGGAAAGAATGAACGCGCTGGCCCGCGACTGCTGCTGGGCGAACTGCGACAGGTCACCGTAGCTGGTCACCCCCAGCACTTCAAATCCCTCGCTTTCGATGGCTTGAGCCAAGGCCCGGATGCCGAGGCCCGACGTATTTTCAGAGCGGAAGTCCTCGTCGATGATGACGATCGGAAAGCGGAATTTCATGGTGGCTCCGTGTGCACGAGCAGGTGCGGAATTTGACGATCAGGCGCGCAGTGTAAGGAAATATGCGGCCCGGCCGCGCACGAGGAGACACATTGGCAGCAAAATAGGGCTGAAGCAATACAAAGGATCGTTTATGGCAGAGTCGACCCTCTGGTGGCTGGGTGCTGGAGTCGCTGTTGCTGTGGAACTCGTCACGGGCACGTTCTACCTGCTGATGATCGCCATCGGTTTGGCTGCGGCGGCCATTGCCGCCCATCTGGGTGCCGCCACGACGGCCCAGGTGGTGGTGTCTGCTGCCGTCGGCGGCGGGGCCGTGGCGGGCTGGCACCTGCGCCAGCTCCGACGTCCGAAGTCCGCCCCCGCCGGTTCAAACCGGGACGTCAACCTCGACGTCGGAGAAACCGTCCAGGTCGAGCACTGGCAAGCCGACGGCACGGCGACGATCAAGTACCGTGGGGCCAACTGGACCGTGATGCACAAGAGCGGCAACGCCCCTTCCACTGGCGCTCACCGCGTGATGGAAGTCATCGGAAGCCGGCTACTTGTCGAAAAGATTTAATTCCACCCGTCATTGTTACCAACCACAGAAATCCCTATGGAAATTGCCCTCATCCTCTTCATCGTTGCTGTCATCTTCATCGTTCGCGCGGTCAAGGTCGTCCCGCAGCAACACGCCTGGGTGGTCGAACGCCTGGGCAAGTACCACGGCACTCTGACTCCCGGGCTCAACATCCTGGTGCCCTTCGTGGACAAGGTGGCCTACAAACACGTGCTCAAGGAAATCCCGCTGGACATCCCCAGCCAGGTCTGCATCACACGCGACAACACGCAGTTGCAGGTGGATGGCATCCTGTACTTCCAGGTGACGGACGCGATGCGGGCCAGCTACGGGTCCTCCAACTACATCATGGCGATTTCCCAACTGGCGCAGACCTCGTTGCGGTCGGTGATCGGCAAACTCGAACTCGACAAGACCTTTGAAGAACGCGCCATCATCAATTCGCAAGTGGTCGCGGCCATTGATGAAGCGGCGTTGAACTGGGGCGTGAAGGTGCTGCGGTATGAGATCAAGGACCTGACTCCGCCCAAGGAAATTCTGCACGCCATGCAGTCGCAGATTACTGCCGAGCGGGAAAAGCGCGCACTCATCGCCGCCTCGGAAGGCCGCCGGCAGGAACAGATCAATATCGCCACCGGCGAACGGGAGGCCTTCATAGCCCGGTCGGAAGGCGAAAAGCAGGCTGTGATCAACAAGGCGCAGGGCGACGCGCAATCGATCCTTGCCGTAGCCGAGGCCACCGGCCAGGCCATCGAACGTATTGCCACCGCCATCCGGCAACCGGGCGGAGAACAAGCTGTGCAACTCAAGGTGGCGGAGAAAGCTGTGGAGGCCTACAGCCGCGTCGCGAGCGACGCCACCACCACCCTGATCGTTCCCAGCAACATGACCGAGGTGTCCGCGCTGATTGCATCCGCTATGAAGATGGTGCAGGCGCAGAAACCGCAATAAGGCGCCCGACCCGCTGCTACAATCGCGCCTTCCGGAGAGGTGGATGAGCGGTTTAAGTCACACGCCTGGAAAGCGTGCGAGGGGTAAAACCCTCCGCGGGTTCGAATCCCGCCCTCTCCGCCAGGAATACGTTCTTTGCAGTTCAACACAGGCCGCATAACACCCCCACAAGCCCCTAACCACGGGGCTTTTTTGTTTTCTGCCGTCCAACGTAGGCTATCGCCAGCCATGTCCTAGCGGGGGTATCTTTCGGGGTATCGACTGTTCGTTATGGGGGTATCACCCCCAGGTCGGCCGGAATCGGAGCAACCATGGCAACGACGGCAGCCGCAAGGTTGTGCCGTTCAAGAGCAATTTCGCATGAGACAGGTGAATAGGTTTTTCAAAC
>JAYVRP010000634.1:0-5199 GCA_043776215.1 Rhodoferax sp.
GGCGAATTCCTGGCCATGCTGGGCCGGGCCGCCGACGTGTACTGCGAGCGCGAGCAATTCCTCGCGCTGGGCCGTGTTGACCCGGCCAACGGCGATGAGCGGACCAGCATGACCGTGATGGCCTTGCGTGCCAGTCGGCACGCCAACGCGGTGAGCCAGCGCCATGGCGAGGTGGCCCGTGCCATGTGGCAACACCTGTTCCCGGGGCGGTCGGTGCAAGACGTGCCCATCCGCCATGTGACCAATGGTGTGCATGTGCCCACCTGGCTGCAGGGTCCGATGCGCACCTTGTTGGACCGGTACCTGGGCTCGGGTTGGCTGACACGTGCCGACCAGCCCGCAACCTGGGCGCCGGTGGACGCCATTCCCGCGGCCGAGTTGTGGGAGGCGCGGTGTTTGATGCGAGCCCAGCTGGTGGCCATGGTGACGCGCCGCGCCATCGGTGACCGGTTGCGCCGGGGCGAGCCGCTGGACTATGCGTCGGCCGGCGGTACTGGCTTCGATCCCGCGCGGCTGACCATCGGTTTCGCGCGCCGGCTGGCGACCTACAAACGCCTGCACCTGCTGGCGCTGATGCCGGAGCGCTCCATTGCATTGGTCGGTGGTGAGCGGCCCGTCCAATTCGTTTTTGCTGGCAAGGCGCACCCTGACGATCACGAGGCCAAGGAGGTGGTGCGCCGCCTGTTCGCACTCAAAGGCGCGCCCAGCGTCGCCGGGCGTGCCGCCTTCCTGGAAGACTACGACATTCCGCTGGCGGGCCAGCTCGTGGCCGGGTGCGACATCTGGGTCAACGTGCCGCGGCCCCCGAACGAGGCCAGCGGGACCAGCGGCATGAAGTCGGTGCTCGGCGGGGGGCTGCAGTTGTCGGTGCTCGATGGCTGGTGGGCCGAAGCCTTTGACGGCAGCAACGGATGGGCGATCAACGGCAGCGTGGACGGCGACCATGCCGCACAGGACTGGCGCGACGCCAACAGCCTGTTCGAGTTGCTGGAGCAGCGGGTGGTGCCGATGTTCCATGAGCGCGACAGCGACGATGTCCCGCAGCGCTGGGTGGCCATGATGCGGCGCAGCCTGATGACCCATGGGCCGCGCTTTTCGGCCACACGCATGGTGAAGGAATACGCCGATCACGTGTACCGCGCCTATTGATGTCGGCGGTGTCGGCCATTGTGTGGAGTCCAAATATGCGAAGACCGCATATCTGAATGAAAAATACTTGGTTGTGGGCCGCGCTGGGCGGAACTACCATTGGTTGTGCCGCTCGGCACTTCCTTTTCCTCGACTTCTGGAGATTCCCATGGCCCACGCCGCATTCAATTGGCAAGACCCCTTTTTGCTCGACAGCCAACTCACCGACGACGAACGCATGGTGCGTGATGCCGCCGCCGCGTATTGCCAGGACAAGCTGCTGCCGCGTGTGACCCAGGCATTCCGCGACGGAACGACCGATGCCGCCATTTTTCGTGAAATGGGTGCGCTGGGCCTGCTCGGCCCCACCATTCCCGAGGCGTACGGCGGCCCGGGTCTGAACTACGTGGCCTATGGCTTGATTGCCCGCGAGGTCGAGCGCGTGGATTCGGGTTACCGCTCCATGATGAGTGTGCAGAGTTCCCTGGTCATGGTCCCGATCTTCGAGTTCGGTACCGAGGCGCAGCGGCAGAAATACCTGCCCCGGCTGGCCAGCGGCGAATGGATTGGTTGTTTCGGCCTGACCGAGCCCGACCATGGGTCCGACCCCGGCTCCATGGCCACCCGGGCGCACAAGGTATCCGGCGGCTACCAGCTCAAGGGCTCCAAGATGTGGATTTCCAACAGCCCGATCGCCGATGTGTTCGTGGTCTGGGCCAAGGAGGTCTCTGAAGGTGGGCAGGTCGGGCCGATCCGCGGGTTCGTGCTTGAAAAAGGCATGGCCGGCCTGAGCGCACCGACCATCCACGGCAAGGTAGGTCTGCGCGCCTCCATCACCGGCGAGATCGTGATGGACGGTGTGTTCTGCCCGGAGGAAAACGCCTTCCCCGAGGTGCAGGGCTTGAAGGGCCCGTTCACCTGCCTGAACTCGGCGCGTTACGGTATTGCCTGGGGTGCGTTGGGCGCCGCCGAGGACTGCTGGTTGCGCGCGCGCCAGTACACGCTGGACCGCAAGCAGTTCGGGCGCCCGCTGGCCGCCAACCAGCTGATCCAGAAGAAGTTGGCCGACATGCAGACCGAGATCGCCTTGGGCCTGCAAGGCTGTCTGCGGCTGGGCCGCATGAAGGACGAGGGCACGGCTTCGGTGGAAATCACTTCCATCCTCAAACGCAACTCCTGCGGCAAGGCGCTCGACATCGCGCGGCTGGCGCGCGACATGATGGGCGGCAACGGCATCTCGGACGAATTCGGCGTGGCGCGCCACCTGGTGAATCTGGAGGTGGTGAACACCTACGAAGGCACGCACGACATCCATGCGCTCATTCTGGGGCGCGCACAAACCGGCATCGCGGCGTTTGCGAACTGAGATGGCGACCTCGCCTGAACACGCAGCCCCGGGAGCACTCGCCCACCTGAAGGTGCTCGACCTGTCGCGCGTGCTGGCGGGCCCCTGGTGCACCCAGATGCTGGCCGATCTGGGTGCCGATGTCATCAAGATCGAGCGTCCGGGGGAAGGCGACGACACGCGCCACTGGGGGCCGCCCTTCATGCAGGACGCGCTGGGTCACGACACCGACCAGGCCAGTTACTTCTTTGCCACCAACCGCAACAAGCGCGCCATCACACTCGACCTGTCCGATGTGCGCGGGCAGGCGCTGGTGCGCCAGATGGCGCAGCGCAGTGACGTGCTGGTGGAGAACTTCAAGGTCGGCGGGCTGGCGGCGTACGGACTCGACTACAAGAGCCTGAAGGCGCTGAATCCACGCCTGATCTATTGCTCGATCACCGGCTTTGGCCAGACTGGCCCGTATGCCGAGCGCGCCGGCTACGACCTGATGATCCAGGCCATGAGCGGCATGATGAGCATCACCGGGCGCGCGGACGATGTTCCCGGTGGCGGCCCGCAGCGCGTGGGCGTGGCCCTGACCGACCTGTTCACCGGCGTGTATGCCAGCACGGCGATCCTGGCTGCACTCGAAGTGCGCAACCGCACGGGGGCGGGGCAGTTGATCGACATGGCGCTGCTGGACGTGGGCATGGCGATTCTGGCCAATCAGGCCAGCGGCTTCCTCAACACCGGCCGGGTGCCCCAGCGCCAAGGCAACAGCCACCCCAGCCTGGCGCCCTACCAGGACTTTCCGACCCAGGACGGCGCGATGCTGCTGGCCATCGGCAACGACGGGCAGTTCAGCCGCTTTTGCCATGCCGCCGGCCAACCCGAGTGGAGCCAGGACGCCCGTTTCGCCGGCATGAAGGGCCGGGTCACGAACCGTGCGGCACTGATTCCATTGATGGAAGCAGTCACTCGCACCCGCACAACCGCTGACTGGATCACCCTGCTGGAAGACAAGGCCGTGCCCTGTGGCCCGATCAACGACCTCGCGCGGGCCTTCGCCGACGCGCAAGTGCAGGCCCGCGGGTTGGCCATCAGCCAACCCCGTGCCGCTGAGCTGGCGGCGCGCGATGGCATCACCGCCGTCCGCACGGTGGCCAGCCCGCTGCGCCTGGTGGACAACCCACCGGTCCTGCGGCGCGCGCCACCGGCGCTGGGCGAACATACCGACGAGGTACTGGCCGAGCTCGGCCTCGACGCAGCGGCCATCGCCGGCTTGCGCGCAGCCGGCGTGGTGTAGTCAGCGGCCTTCCAGGCGCAGTTGCGACGGTGTGCTGCCGTAACTCGCCAGCATGCTGCGAGCGAAGTGCGAGCGGTTGACAAAACCGCATTGCAGCCCGATGTCGCTGATGGGTGCGCGTGTGGTGAGCAGCAACTCGTGTGCGTTGGCCAGCCGCAGCTTCAGGGCAAAACCAGCCGGGCTGATGCCGAGTTCGGCCTTGAACAGGCGCTCCAGTTGCCGCGTGCTCAAGCCCACATGGCGGGCCACGAACTCCGACGACAGCGGGTTGGCCAGATTGCGCTCGAGCAGCAGCATCGCCTTGCGGACTCGGGCTTCATTGGTGCGCGCGACGAACAGCGGCTGCGGCTGCGGCGCCATGGGCGGCAGGGGCGCGTCCTCGATCATGATGCGCAACGCCTTGCTGGCGCGCGCCGGACCACAGTGTTTGGCCACCAGATGCGACGCCAGGTGCACGACGCTGGTGCCACCGGCGCAAGTCAGGCGGTCATGGTCGATGATGAACAACTCGTCTGCGCTGGCCTGGAGATGCGGAAAGCGGGCTTCGAATTGGGCGTGGTGGAACCAGCTCACGCAGCAGCGCCGGTCCTGCAACAGGCCGAGGCGTGCCAGCACGAAGCTGCCGGTACACACTCCCACCAGAGGCACCCCCTGAGCCGCCGCCAGCCGCAGGTAGTCCAGCAAGGCAGCGGGAACGGGCGGGCCGTCCAGCAGCCCGCCCACCACCACCACATAGTCGTAGCGGCGCGGATCGTCCAGCTCGGCGGTGGGTACCACGTCGATGCCGCAACTTGCACGCACGGCCCGCATGTTGTGGCTCAGCACCGACCAGTCGCAAGTGATGGGCCGGCTGCGGTCGCCTTCGTCGGCGGCCAGGCGCAGGGTGTCCACGAAGCCGGAAAACGCCAGCAGCGTGAAATGGGGGGCGAGCAGAAAGGCCACGCGCAACGGGCCGGCACGGTGGTGCAACGGCGGCTGCACGCCGTCCGGTGGAGATGCGAAGGGATCAGGGGGCACCTGCCGGGTCATGGGTTGGGTCCGTGACGGTGGACGTCAGCAGCTTACCTGAAGCGCCACGCGGGCGGCGCAAATGCCGACGTGTGGCCGCCATAATCGCTGGATGACGCGTTCCCGGCAGCTCGACCAGCGCTTGATCCTGTGGTTGTCGCTGGCGCAGTTGATCACCTGGGGCAGCGTGTTCTACACCTTCGCCCTGCTGATGGAGCCGGTCGAGCGCGAGCTTGGCCTGAGCCGGGCGCAATCGTCGGTCGCCTTCAGCCTGGCCTTGCTGGCCGAAGGTTTTTGCGCCTATCCCGTGGGCCGTCTGATTGACCGCGGCCAGGAGCGGCTGGTCATGACGGCGGGCTCCCTGCTGGTGGGCGCCTGCCTTTTGATGCACAGCTTCATCGATGGTGTGTGGCAGTTTTACGCGGTGTGG
>JAYVRP010000635.1:0-1630 GCA_043776215.1 Rhodoferax sp.
GAAACCGGTGGCAGCCAGCACGACCATGGTGGCCGTACCACCGAAAATCCCGGTGCCGCACAGCGCCAGGAAGACGGCGGCCACCGCCATGCAGGTGGCGACCACCTTGTCACTGCTGGGCAAACGCGCCGCCACCACGCCACCACCCAGCATGCCAAGCGCGCCAGACAAGCTGTAGGCCGTCAAGGTGAGGGTGGCCGCCTCGAAGCTCACGCCATGCATGGCCTTGAGCAGCGAGACCGAGAAACTCTGCACCATGGCGAAGGTCATGGTGGACAACAGGAAAAATCCGAAGCACCACCACACGACGGGCAGTTTCATGAACGCCAGGTCATGCTCCCCGCGTTGCTCCTGGGACCGTTGCGGCACCACAGCTGCCAGTTTGCCGCGGTATGCCACCATGAGGAGCAGGATGGCCAGGTACAGCACCGCTGCCGCGACATAGGCGAAGCGCCAGCTGTACAGGCTGGTGAGCGTGGCGAAGAACAGGGGTGCCACCGCCCACCCCAGGTTGCCGGTCAGACCGTGGGCACTGAAAGCGTAGCCCAGGCGATGCGGCGACACGCGCTGGTTCATGATGGTGAAGTCCACCGGGTGAAACGGGGAGTTGCCCAGGCCGGCCAGCGCAGCAGCGGCCAGCAGCATCGGGTAGCTGTTGGCTACCGAGGCCACCAGGCATGCCGCCGCGATGGTGGCGAGTGCTCCGAACAGCACGGGCCGCGCACCCATGCTGTCGACCAGGAACCCACCACTGGCCTGGCCCAGGCCGGAGACCACGAAAAACGTGGTCATCAGCAATCCGAGCTCGGAGTAGCTGAGCCCGAAATCCTTCATGAAGACCGGAAACATCAGGGGCAGCAACAGGTGCGAAAAATGCGAGCTGGCGTGGGCCAGGCCCACCAGACCGATGATCGACGCGTCCTGCCTGAGTGGTACTGGTGTGGTGCTTGCAAGGGTGGCAGTATTCATGGTTCGATGGTAATGGATGGCAATGGGATGGGCATGGGATGGCACACTCGCACCATGAGCACGATCCATACCAGCACCCTGCGCCAAATCCCGCCCGGCATCTGGGTGCTCGGCCTGGTCAGCATGCTGATGGACATCTCGTCCGAGATGGTCCACAGCCTGTTGCCGATGTTCATGGTCACCACGCTGGGCACGAGTGTGCTGGTCGTCGGCCTGATCGAGGGCCTGGCGGAGTCCACGGCACTGATCGTGAAGGTGTTCTCCGGCGCCCTGAGCGACTACCTGGGGAAACGAAAGGGGCTGGCGGTGCTGGGGTATGCGATGGGCGCGTTCAGCAAGCCGCTGTTCGCACTGGCGCCCGGTATCGGCCTGGTGGTCACGGCGCGGCTGATCGACCGGGTGGGCAAAGGCATCCGCGGTGCACCGCGGGATGCCTTGGTGGCCGACATCGCGCCACAGCACCTGCGCGGCGCTGCCTTCGGGCTGCGCCAGTCGCTAGACACCGTGGGGGCATTTGTCGGCCCCTTGCTGGGCGTGGCGTTGATGCTGCTGTGGGCCAATGACTTCCGCGCGGTATTCTGGGTGGCCGTGGTGCCGGGAGTGATGGCAGTGGCCCTGTTGTGGTTCGGATTGCGTGAGCCGGAACGGGCGCCGACCGGTG
>JAYVRP010000636.1:0-1628 GCA_043776215.1 Rhodoferax sp.
GGCGTTGCCGGTGCGCAGCGTCCAGCGGTCGGTGGCGCGTTCGAACTTGCACCCGCCCAGGCCGCGGAACACCTGCACCTCGCCCACGCGCAGCACCACCAGGTCGGTGTGGCCATCACCGTCCACATCGAGCGGGTAGGCACCATTGGCACCGGTGAGTTCCAGCCCGGAGCGCTCCTCCTGCAGTTTGATCGGCCCGCCACGGGTGCTGCGATTGCGGTAGAAACGCGCCTTGTTGACGCCACCCGTGACGTACACCTCGGGCAGGCCGTCGCCGTCACAGTCGAAGGTGGCCACGCCACCGCCGATCTGGAACTCGAAATCTCCCTCGTAGCGGCTCTGGAAACCGGCGCTGTCGGTCTCTTCGACAAAACGCGGCACGACCGGCAGGTCGAGCGCCTGCACCGTGGCCGCAGCCAGACTGGCCGCAATCAGGAGGGACGTGGCAGCGTGGTGCATATGGCGATCAGACCGTGACCCAGCCACCGGACGTTTCGGAGGCGAACAACGCATCGATCACCCGCATGTTGAGGATGGCGTCCTCCACGCCGTACGGCAGCGGCATCTCGCCGCGCACGACTTGCGAGAACCTGTCGCCTTGCAGGCCGTACATGTTGCAGGCGGGCAAGGTCTCGACCCGGATCGCGCTTCCGTCCAGGGCAGTACCGTCGTCGATCAGGAGGTCGGTCGGCCCGGCCAGGGGTGCATTGAACGGGATACGCACTTCGATGCGTTTGCGCTCGCCACACACATTCACGCGCTGGTAGGGCACAGTTTGGGTCGAAACCGTGAAGTCGAGCCGCCGCCCTTGCCCGAAGTCGAGCAGCGCGCTGACGACGCGGTCGGTGCCGAACTCCGGATCACGGTCCACCAGGGCCACCACGCGCAGCGGCTCGCACTCGAACAGGTAACGCGCGGTGACAATGGCGTAACAACCGATGTCGTACAAGCCGCCACCGCCCTGGCCACTGTGGTTGCGGATATTGGCGCTGTCGCGGTTGAAATACGAGAAATACGACTGGATGGAGCGAACGGTTCCGAGATCCCCGGCGCGCACCAGAGCCCGCACGCGCTCCCACTGCGGGTGAAAACGCACCATGAACGCCTCCATGATGTGGACCTGGCCGGCCACTTCACGCAGCGCCGCGGCTTCGCTGGCCGTAAGCGCCATCGGCTTTTCGCACAACACGTGTTTGCCGGCCCGTGCCGCCTGCAGCGTCAAGGCCACATGTTGCTCGTTGGGCAGCGGGTTGTAGATGGCCTCGATGCCGGTGTCGGCGAACAGCTCCTCGTAACTCCCATACGCCCGCGGGATGCCCAGGGCGGCCGCAGTCTCGCGGGCATGCGCCAGCGAGCGCGATGCCAGCGCCTGGATATCGCAATGCTGCGCCGCCTGCATCGCGGGAATGACCTTTTCGCGGCCGATCCTGGCCGTGCTGAGGATGCCCCAGGCGACTTTCTTCATGCGGGTTCCTGTTCTGCCATGGTGGCGCTGTGCGGGTGTTGCAGGGGACGCAGGAAATGGTGCCAGGCGGCTGCCGCCGCACCGACCGCGGCAGCCTGCTCACCATATCGTGCTGCGCGCACCACCGGTACCGGCACACCGGCGCTGTGCGCATAGTGTGCCG
>JAYVRP010000637.1:0-1626 GCA_043776215.1 Rhodoferax sp.
CATTCGCAGCATGCGGCCGGTGAATACGCCGCTCAAGGCACCGTAGATGCTGGCTACCATGGCGGCGGCGGCAGGGTCGCGGGTCAGCTCCGGGTGCAGAGCCAGCACGACACCGACGACATACCGGGTGCAGAAGATCAGCATCATCAACACCAGCGGTTCCCAGCGGCCCGGCACATGAAAACTCCGCGTCGGCGCGTCGTACCGCACGCCAACCGGCAGCTCACTGGATGCAAACCAGGCCACCGCAAGCGCGGCCGCACCCAGCCATAAGGCCCAACTCCAGTACGCCGCGTCGAACACGGCAAAGGTTCCGTGCAGCGACAAGGCCGTCATGCCCAGTGGCAGCACGATCACCCGGCGCAGCGTCACTTGCCGCGCCACCGACTGGGCCAGACCCAGCCAGACCAGGAGCATGAGGGTGCCCCAAACCCAAAATGGGGTGTGGCGAAGAATTTCGAAGATCAGCATGGGGTTTCTCCAGCGACAAAGTGGGGTCAGACCACGCCAGGCCACTGACCCAGCACCAGTTGGCCCAGATAGCGGTCGGGCGCCAGCGTGAACACGCCCGCCACCACACAGGCGCCCAGGTACAGGCGCTGCGTGCTGCCCTTGCGGGCCCACAGGGCGAGTGGCCCGCTGGCCGTGGCGGCGAGCGCGGCGGTCATGTGTATGGCGATGAGGGGGGTGAGTGGCATGCGGGCCTCCGTTTGCTGTTCCATGGGCGCAACTTTGCCGGTCGGTGCGCCGTGGCGCCAGCGCACTGCGACGAAACGCGGGATTCCCGGTGCGAATTGCCGCCAGCGTGGAGCAGGCGGGTGTGATGCTTTGCCTCAGCTTTACACAGGGTGGGGGTAAGCGAGTCTGTTTTTCCTAGAATGGGGCGATGAAGAAGACTTGGATTGGTTTGTTGGTTGTGGCCCTGGTACTCGCAGGGGTCGGCTGGTGGTGGTGGAGCCAGCGTGGCCAGGCCGATGCGGTGCAGTACCGCACGGCGAAGATCGAGCGCGGCAGCCTGCAGGCCACGGTGTCGGCCAGCGGCGCCGTGAATCCCGTCACCCAGGTGTCCGTGGGCACGCAGGTGTCGGGCCAGATCCGCGACCTGTTGGTGGATTTCAACTCGGAGGTCAAGGCCGGTCAACTGATCGCGCAGATCGATCCCGAGACCTTCGAGTACCGGGTACGTTCCGCACAGGCCGATGTGGATGCAGCCCGGGCTGCGGTGCTGACGGCGCAGGCCACCGCAGCGGCGAGCCGGGCCCAGGTGTCGCGTGCGCAGGTCGACCTGGACGAAGCGCGGCGCGACCTGGAGCGCAAGCAAACCCTGGTGGAGAAGCAATTCGTGGCCCAGAGCGAGGCCGACAAGGCGCGCGCACTGGTCAACACGACCAACGAAACACTCAAGGCGACGCAGGCCCAACAAAGTGTGACCGAAGCCCAGATCAAGACCGCGTCGGCCAACGTAGCCCAGCGCGAGGCGGCGCTGGCGCAGGCCCGCATTGACCTGGCGCGCACCCGTATCACCTCGCCGGTGGACGGCATCGTGATCAAGCGGGCCATCGAGAAGGGGCAAACCGTCGCCGCCAGCCTGCAGTCGCCCGAGCTGTTTGTCATTGCCCAGAACCT
>JAYVRP010000638.1:0-1624 GCA_043776215.1 Rhodoferax sp.
GAGTCGGTCGCACTGGAGGGCACCTCGCACGAGTTCCTGCGGGATGTCGCTCCCGGCGAGGCCGTTTTCATCGACCTGCGCGGCACGATGCACAGTGAGCAGTGCGCGGCGCAGCCCGTGCTGATGCCGTGCATCTTCGAGTTCGTGTACCTGGCACGGCCCGACTCGACAATGGACGGAATCTCGGTTTACCAAGCCCGTCTGAACCTCGGCGAAACCTTGGCCAAACGCGTTGTGTCCACCGTGCCGCCCAACGAAATCGACGTCGTGATACCGATACCGGAGTCCAGCCGACCCAGCGCGGCACAGTTGGCACAACTGCTGGGGTTGCCCTACCGCGAGGGCTTCGTCAAGAACCGGTATGTCGGGCGCACCTTCATCATGCCGGGCCAGTCTGTGCGAAAGAAGTCGGTGCGGCAGAAACTCAATGTGATTGCCAGCGAGTTCAAGGGCCGCAATGTGTTGTTGGTGGACGACTCGATCGTGCGCGGCACCACCAGCCGGGAGATCGTGCAGATGGCGCGTGATGCCGGTGCGCGCAAGGTGTACCTGGCCAGTGCGGCGCCGCCGGTGCGGTATCCCAATGTGTATGGCATCGACATGCCCACCAGCGCCGAGTTGGTGGCCCATGGCCGGACCGTAGCCGAGATTCAGAAAATCATTGGTTGCGACGCATTGATCTACCAGGAGGTCGAGGGCATGAAACGCGCCATTGGCTCCCTGAATCCCAAGCTCGACGGATTCGATGCGTCCTGTTTTGACGGTGTCTACATCACCGGCGACATCACCTCCGACGACATCGCGCGGATGGGCGCGAGTCGTGTCTTGGCCGAGGAAGGCGAAGAAGACACGTCTCGCCTTGCACTTCCCAACCACGCTGAACAATGATGACTGATCCGCACCACATGCACCCTGACACACTGGCTGTCCATACGGCCATGGAACCCAGCCAGTACGGAGAAAATTCCGAGGCGTTGTTCCTGACCAGCGGGTACTTGCAACCAGACGCCGCCACGGCGGCGCGCCGCTTTGCGGGCGAAGAGGATGGCTTCACCTACAGCCGCCTGGGTAATCCGACAGTGACGAGCATGGAGATGCGCCTGGCTGCGCTGGAGGGCACCGAGGCTGCATTGGCGACTTCGACCGGCATGTCTGCCATCCTGCTCATGTGCATGGGCCTGTTGAGGGCGGGTGACCACGTGGTGTGTTCACACTCCATGTTTGGCTCCACCATCAAACTCATTGGAAGCGAGTTCGGCAAATTTGGCGTGCAAAGCACCTTTGTGTCACAGACCGATGTGGCGCAATGGAAGGCCGCGATGCGGCCCAATACGCGCTTGCTGTTTGCCGAGACCCCCACCACTCCACTGACAGAGGTCTGTGATATCCGCGCACTGGCGGACATTGCCCACAATGCGGGGACCTTGCTGGCGGTTGACAACTGCTTTTGCACACCCGCGCTGCAAAAGCCGGTGCAATTCGGTGCCGACCTGATCGTGCACTCCGGCACCAAGTATCTGGACGGGCAGGGGCGCGTCATGGCGGGCGCGTTGTGCGGCAGCCGAAGCTCATCGGAGAGGTGCTTTTGCCGGTGATGCGCAGTGCGGGCATGACCTTGTCACCG
>JAYVRP010000639.1:0-1624 GCA_043776215.1 Rhodoferax sp.
GATGGCCAGCACCAGGATCGGGTTGCGCAGGATGTCGCGCCACAGGTCCTGCAGGAACCGGCGCGCCGCCGGAGGTGCGCGCAGTTCGGCATTCATTGGTGCACCTCCGCCCTGCGGGCTGCGGCGCTCATGCCGCACTTCCCGCCCGTTTGTCGATCACGCGGTACAGCAGATCAATGATGGCGTTGACCACCACGAAGGCGCAGGTGACGACCAGGATGGAGGTCTGGATCAGCGGGTAGTTGCGGTCAGCGATCGCACCCAGCATCAGGCGGCCCAGGCCCGGAATGGCGTACACCTGCTCCACCACGATGGCGCCACTGAACAGGTAACCCGCCATGATGCCCAGCGCGGTGATGTAGGGAATGAGTGAGTTACGCAGGGCATGCTTGAAGGTAACCGTCCACTCGCCCAGGCCCTTGGAGCGCGCGGTGCGGATGTAGTCCTGCGACAGCGCATCGATCATCGCCGAGCGCATGATGCGCGCCAGCGACGCGATCACCGGCAGGGCACAGGTCAGCGTGGGCAGGAAGATGCGCTGCAGGTGCGCGCCAGGGCTGTCACCGAACGGCGGGATGGAACCCAGGGTCTGCCACTCGGGGAACCATGCGGCCCAGCCGAAGATCAGCAACGCCCCGAGCCAGAACGCCGGCATGGTGACACCCGTGATGGTGACCAGGCGCAGCAGCACATCGGACACACCGCCCCGGTAATAGGCCATCAGCGCCCCTGCCGGCACCGATAGCAGCACCGCCAGCAGCAGCGACAACACGGTGAGCTCAGCGGTCACGCCAATGCGCTGGCCGATGTCCTCCATCACCGGCTTGCCGGTCCAGATGCTGACACCGAAGTCGCCCTGCGCCATGGCGCCGATCCAGTGTCCATATTGCACCAGCAAGGGGTCGTTGAGACCGAGCTTGATGCGCAGCTGCTGCACCTGCACATCGCTGGCGTCACCGCTGGCGCCCAGCATCACCTGGGCAGCATCCCCTGGGATGAGCCGGATCATCAGGAAGACCAGCACCGACACGCCGAACAAGACGCCGGCGAGGTCGAGCACGCGCCGGAAGATCAGCTTGCCCATGGCTGCTGCCCCTGCCTTTCCACAGCGCCGCGCGCCATGCCCCGGCCCCGCGCCCGAGCCTTACTTTTCCAAAGTGGTCTGGCGCAGGTAGACCAGCGAACGGGTGCTGATCGGCGCGAAATCCTTCACGTTCGAGCGCATCGCGGTGAACAGGTCGCCGTTGGCCAGGAAGGCGATCGGGCCCTGGCAGGCGAGGGTCTTCTGCACGGTGTCGTAGATCTTCTTGCGCTCGACCTTGTTGGTGGCGGCACGGCCCCCGTCCAGCAGCTTGTCGATCTCGGGGTTGGCGTACTTGAACACGTTGGTCGACGAGCCGGTATAGAAGGTGCGGTAGAAGTAGTCGTCCGGGTCGACGCCACCGCCGTTGATCGATACGAAGGCGGTGAAGTTCGAGGCGCGCCAGTCGGCCACGAACTTGCCGATTTCCTGCGCCAGCAGCGTGACCTTGAAGCCACCTTTTTCGAGCTGTGCCTGCACGATCTCGGCGGTGTCCTTGACGACCGGGTTGGGCAGCACATTGAGGGTGATGGCCAGTGGCAT
>JAYVRP010000640.1:0-1623 GCA_043776215.1 Rhodoferax sp.
CTGTGGCTTGGTATCCGGGCAATTGGCGCGTATCGTTCTGGCCGGCGGATTCGCGCGCCACATCGATGTCCGCAACGCGCAGGCGATCGGCTTGTTGCCACGCATTTCCATCGAGCGTGTCGAGAAGGTCGGCAATGCAGCACTCGCCGGCGCCATTCTGGCGCTGTTGGACGCGCGTGCCGCGCCTGCCATGCGTGCCCTGCATGTCGTCCCGCAGGTCGTCGAACTCAATCTGTTGCCAGACTTCGAGGGCAATTTCATCAATGCGCTCTACCTGCCCGAGCCAGAGCCGGAAACCCTTCAGGCAGCCGTTCCATGACAAGGGCCGAAGCCAGGATCGGGTGTGGGAAGCGTGCCTTGGCACGTTCAGCCTTTGATCGCGATCAAACCATGCCGCAATTCATGGGCAAACTTGCAGAGATGCTTTTGCATGCGGATGCAAATCCATGAAAATCCAATCCCGGAATCCAGCCAACACCCATGCCTTCGCAAACATCGCTGCAAAGGCACCCACACAGGACGCAAGCACCATGACCATGACCCCGCGCGAAAACTTCTTTGCAGCCTTCAACCATGGCAAGCCCGAACGCGTGCTGCTCGACATGGGAAAACAAGTCGGTTCTCTGCACAAGTTGGCCTACGCGCGCTTGCGTGATCACCTGGGCAACGTGCCGATGCACAACCAAAATCAGATCCTGGACAGGATGGCGCAAAACGTGGTGGCCGATGAGCCCGTGTTGCAGCGTCTGGGCGTCGACTTCCGGTGGGTCGTGCCACACTGGGTTCAGGTGCGTGAACGCACCGACGTCGACGGATATGTCGACATGTGGGGGGTGCCGTTTCGCGGTACTGCCAACGGCGAACACTACGCCGTCGACGGTGCGCCGCTGAAGAAGGCCACGATCGACGACCTGAAGACATTCGCCTGGCCTGACACCGAAGATCCGGCCCAGTTCGCGGGCCTGCGCGAGCAAGCGAAGCACTGGTTCGACACTACCGGATATGTGATCGGCGCCGATGGCATCAAGGCCGGCCCCTTGATGACGGCCTTGCAGATGCGTGGTTATGAGCAGTTCTTCATGGACCTGGTCATCGATACGGACTTTGCCGATGCCCTGCTCGAGGGCATCACGCGCAGGCTCAAGCGGATGTGGACGCGCTTCCTGGAGCAGGTAGGGCCTTATGTGCAGGTCGCCTTCGTGACCGATGACCTGGGAACCCAGACCTCGCTGCTGATGTCGCCCGACTTGTTTCGCGCACGGGTCAAGCCCTGGATGAAGGACCTGCATGACCACATCAAGAGCCTGGCGGATGTGAAACTGATCATGCATTCGGACGGCGCGGTATTGCCGTTGATCGACGATCTCATCGAGATCAATGTGGACATCCTGAACCCGGTGCAGACATCCGTCCGCGGCCTGGAGGATACGCAGGCGCTGAAAGACCGGTTTGGCGACCGGATCGGTTATCACGGTGGAATCGACGTGCAGCAGTTGATGCCCAACGCCACGGTGCAGCAGGTGCGCTGGGAAGTGGCCAGACGTATCCACGATCTGGGTCGCAGCGGTTGCTACATCATCTCGCCCTGCCACAACATCGGCCCCGACATCCCGCCGGAGAACG
>JAYVRP010000641.1:0-5159 GCA_043776215.1 Rhodoferax sp.
CCCGATCTGGGCCTGGTGCTTGCGCAGTGCTTGCTTGAAGGTGTTCACGGGAGTTTGCATGGGAAGGTCCGTTTGAAGGTCAGACAAATCGAAAGGCGATCGACCCCAGGGGGCCATAGTCGGCATGGAAGGTGTCCCCTGCCGCGGCATGGGTAGGTCGTGTGAAGGAACCGCCGAGCACCACCTCGCCCTTTTCCAGGAACTCGCCCCAGGGCGCGAGCTTGTTGGCCAGCCAGGCCACGCCGGTTGCCGGATGGTTGAGCACGGCCGCCGCCACACCCGACTCCTCGATCACGCCGTTTTTGTACAACAGGGCGCTCACCCACCGCAGGTCGACCGCGTTCGGCTTGACGGGCCGCCCGCCCGTGATGATGCCGGCATTGGCCGCGTTGTCCGCGATCGTGTCGAACACCTTGCGCATGGCCTTGGTGTGGCGATCAAACTGTTCGATACGTGCATCGATGATCTCGATCGCCGGCACCACGTAATCGGTGGCCTCCAGCACATCGAAAATCGTGACATCGGGGCCCTGCAGGCGGCGCCCCAGCACGAAAGCCAGCTCCACCTCCACCCGGGGAGCGATGAAGCGGCTGACCGGGATGTCGGTGCCCTCATGGATGAACATGTCGTCGAGCAGCGTGCCGTAGTCCGGCTCCGTGATCTGGCTGGCTTGTTGCATGGCACGCGATGTCAGGCCGATCTTGTGTCCGCGCGCCACGCGGCCCGCAGCGATTTTTTGCCGCACCCAGGCGCGTGACACGGCATAACCGTCGTCGATCGTCATCGCGGGAAAACGTTTGGAGAAGTGCTCCACCTGCACACGCGACTGCTCCGCCTGCTGCAACTCGTTGGCCAGTTCTGCAATGAGGGATTCGGAAAACATGGGTGATGGCGCCTCAATGCTTGTTGAACAAGGGGTGCAGGTTGCTGTGTTTGGCATCGAACACCTCGGGTCCTTCGTCGATCTGTAATGTGATCCCGATGTGGCGTTCGCGGAATACCGGCTGGAAATGTGTCTTGGTGGTCATCAACAAGGCATCACCCACCCGGCGGTGGGTGGCGATGGAGCGGCCCCGCCCCATGCGCAGATTCAGGTAGACAAATGCGTAGTCGGCTTGCCCGTCCGCCACCGCATAGTGTGCAGCGGGATACGCGAGCACACGTGTACCGCCAGTGGGGAACACCGGCTTGCCGTCGTCGTCGTGGGATGCCAGCATGGTGTTTGCGAGGCTGCGGCACAACGTGGTCATGTCGGTCTCGGGGTCGAGATTGGGTGTGTAGAGGATGACGAGATGGGGCATGGGAAGTTCGAATTCAAAGCCGGCCAAAGGCCTGGTAGCCGGCGGCCGACGAGGCCTGCGCTGGCGGAATGGATTGACCCGACTGGGGGGTCACCGGAAACACCGCATTGAGCTGCCCAGTGCCCGAGGCGCCGAAATAGGGGGTGACGATCTCGGCGTGCCCGTCATACCCGGACCAGCCCAGCGCACCCAACAGCATCGCCGTGTCGTGCATGAAACCTTCTCCGTGGCCCTTCGATGCGTATTCGGGCAACATCTCGCAGAAGGTCTGCCACTCGCCCTGCTGCCACATCTGCACGACATGGCGGTCCAGCGTCTCCAGGAACGGGCTCCAGACCTTGAACGCGAACTCGGGCGCCAGGCCGTTCTGGGCAAAGCGGTGCGACAGAGACCCGCTGGCCAGGAAGGCGACCGTGCCGTCATAGTGCTCCTCGACGGCGCGCCGCATGGCCCAGCCCAGGCGCGCGCTGTCGTTGAGGTAGTGCACGGTGCACAGAGCCGAGACCGACACCACCTTGAAATGCTGGTCCGCATTCATGTAACGCAAGGGTACCAAGGTGCCGTATTCCGGCGCCAGGGTGGTCGCATCGTGGGCCAGGGTCTCGACACCGAAGCTGTTGCAGCCCTGCGCCAGCGCCTGGCCCAGCACCGGATTGCCCGGGCACTCGAATGGCAGGTTGCGGATGAAATGGGGCAACTCGTTGCTGGTGTAAGTGCCTTTGAAATGTGCCGCGCAATTGATGTGGTAATTGGCATTGACGAGCCAATGGGTGTCGAACACGACCAGTGTGTCCACGCCGAGTTCGCGGCAGCGTCGGCTGATCTCGCGGTGGCCGTCGATGGCGTCCTGGCGCGTGCCTTTGCGCGGGCCTTCCATTTCCGACAGGACCATCGACGGCACGTGGGTGATTTTTGCGGCAAGTGCCAGTGTGCCCATGGTCAGGCCCCCCAATGCGGAATAGGGTGGCCGCCCAGCGACACGCACACGTTTTTCGGTTCACAAAACACCTCGTAACTCCAGGTTCCGCCTTCGCGGCCGGTGCCGCTGGCCTTGGTGCCGCCAAACGGCTGGCGCAAGTCGCGCACGTTCTGGCTGTTCACGAAACACATGCCGGCCTCGACGGCGGCCGCCACGCGGTGGGCCCGGCCGAGGTTCTCGGTCCAGACATAACTCGACAGGCCGTACTGGATGTCATTGGCCAGCCGAATGGCGTCGGCCTCGTCGGTGAACGGAATCAGGCAGGCCACGGGGCCGAAGATTTCTTCTTGCGCGATGCGCATCCGGTTGTCCACGTCGGCAAACACGGTAGGCAAGACGAAATTGCCGCGGCGCAGGTGTGCCGCCAGCTCGGGGGTGCCCAGTCCGCCGCACAAAAGGGTCGCGCCTTCCCTGGGGCCGAGCTCGATGTAGCTGCGCACCTTGGCCAGGTGGGCCTGGCTGATCATCGGCCCGACGATGCTTGCGTCGTCCATCGGGTCACCCACCCGCAGGCGTTTGGCGCGTTCGGTGAATTTCTGCACGAAGTCGGCGTAGATCGACTGTTGCACCAGGATGCGTGATCCAGCGGTGCAACGCTCACCGTTGTTGCTGAAGATCATGAACACCGCTGCGTCGAGCGCGCGGGCCAGGTCGGCATCGTCGAACACAATGAAGGGCGACTTGCCGCCCAGCTCCATGCTGAACTTCTTGAGCCCGGCCGAGCGCACGATACGGTCGCCCGTGGTGGTGGAGCCCGTGAAGGAGATCGCGCGCACGTCCGGGTGGCGACATAGCGGCTCACCAGCGGCCTTGCCGTCACCGTGCACCAGATTCAGCACACCGGGCGGAATGCCCGCTTCGAGCGCCAGCTCACCCAGGCGCGCGGCGGACATGGGCGAGAGCTCGCTCATCTTGAGCACCGCCGTGTTGCCGAAAGCCAGGCAGGGCGCGACCTTCCAGGTGGCGGTCATGAACGGCACGTTCCAGGGAGAGATCAGCGCGCACACGCCGACCGGGTGGAACAGCGTGTAGTTCAGGTGCGTGTCGGTCGGGTAGGTGTGGCCATCGACCCGCGTGCACATCTCGGCGAAGTAACTGAAGTTGTCGGCTGCGCGGGGCACCAGCTGTTTGCGGGTTTGTGCAATCACCTGGCCGCAGTCGTTGGTTTCGATGGCGGATATTTCGGGAACCCGGGCCGCAATCAGCTCTCCCAACTTGCGTATCAGTCGCGCCCGTTGGGGTGCCGGTGTGCCTGCCCAGGCGGGGAAGGCGGCCCGGGCAGCCGCCACCGCCGCATTGACCTCGGCCTCACCGCCTTCGGCCACTTCGGCCAGTGTTTCCTGTGTGGCCGGGTTGATGGTCTCGAAATAGGCCGTTCCGGCAACCGGCTTGCCGTTGATCAGGTGGTCGATGCGCATGGAGTTCCTTGGACAATGGTGTTGCACAGGGCGCCGACGCCCTCGATCGCGGTGATGACCATGTCACCCGGCTGGCAGTCCACCACGCCGTCAGGTGTTCCCGTCAGTATCAGGTCGCCGGGTTGCAGGGTCATGAAACTCGAAAAATATTCGATCAGGAACGGGATGTCGAAGATCATGTCGCGCGTGTTGCCCGACTGCGTGCGGTTGCCGTTGACGGTGGTTTCCAGCGCCAGTTGCATCGGGTCCGCGATGTCGGCGGCATCCACCAGCCAGGGGCCGATGGGGGTGCAGGTGTCACGGTTTTTCACGCGCAGGTTGGGCCGGTACCAGTTTTCCAGGTAGTCGCGGATGGCGTAGTCGTTGGCCACGGTGTAGCCACCGACAAAGTCGTAGGCGTCCTGGCGCTTGACACCCTTGGCCGCTTTGCCCACCACCACTACCAGTTCGCACTCGTAATGCATGTGGCCAACACCTGGCGGGCGGATGGTGAACCCGCGGTGTCCCAGCAGCGTGCCTTCGCCTTTGACAAACACCAGGGGCTCCTCGGGCGGCTTGAAGGCAAGTTCCCTGGCATGGTCGGCGTAGTTCAGTCCGAGCGCCAGGATGGTGCGCGGCCGGCTGACCGGCGCAAATGGCGGCAGCCACACCACGTCGTCCTGCGCGACCGTGCGGCCGTCGGCGAGCAGCAGTTGCCCCTGGTGTTCGATGGCGTCGTGGACAGCGCCCGCCCATGCGATACGTGCATGTTTCATGCGGCCTCCTGCGCGACGAGTTGGTTCGCCAGTGTGCCGAAGGCCGCGTGGCCCGGCGCGCTGATCGTGATGTGGTCACCCGCTCCGGCCAGCGGACGATCCGGGCCACAACCCAGCAACAACAGGTCGCCTGGGCGCATGCGCATGAAGCTGCTCACGTCGGCCAGCAGCGTGGCGGCATCGCGCAGGGCTTCGCTGAAACGCACGGTTTGGCGCAACGCGCCGTTGACACGTACTTCCAGCACAAACCCCGATGGGTCGCCGGCCTCGTTCGGCGTGATGCACACCGGCCCGACGCCGAGAAATCCGTCCAGGCACTTGGCCTTCACTGGCGGGCGGAAAAAGCTGGTGTGGGGCAGGCTCACATCGTTGACCAGCACATATCCCGCCACGCAAGGCTTAGCGGGTCCACCCAGTGCGTCGAAGCGCGGTGCACCCATCACCATGGCGATGGAGGCGCCTACTTCCACCTCGGATACCCGCGCGGGCACGGCGATGTCGGCGCCGCTGGCGCTCCAGGTGTTGGCGGTCTTGACGTACAACACGGGAGCCTGTGGCGCAGCCTTGTAGGGCGCCTGGGTGACCTGCTCGCCGAGTGCGCGCAGCTCGGCGTCGAAGTTGAGGAGGGTGCCGTACACCGTTCCCCGGGGCCAGAAGGTGGAGGGGTGTTTCATCGTTGCTCCATGTCGATCACGGCGTCGAGCAA
>JAYVRP010000642.1:0-5151 GCA_043776215.1 Rhodoferax sp.
CTGGGCCGCTCGATGCGTGCCACGGCCATCAACCCGAATCTGGCGCGTGTGGCGGGCATCGACCCCGAACGCATCCTGCGTGCCACCTGGATCATCGGCGGGCTGCTGGCCGCCGTGGCGGGGGTGTTTGCCGGCATCACGGTACAGCTGCGCCCGACCATGGGGGTGGACCTGTTGCTGCCGCTTTTTGCAGCAGTCATCCTGGGTGGCATCGGCTCGGTCTGGGGCGCGGTGCTGGGCGGTTTCATCGTCGGCCTGGCAGAGAGCGCCTCGGTGTCTATCGTGGGCGCGGAGTACCGGGCTGCCGCAGCGTTCGCGGTGCTGATCCTGATCCTGCTGCTGCGCCCCAATGGCCTGTTCGGGGAGAAACCCTGATGCCCGACTTGATTGGCTGGTTGTCGTACGGCAGCTTCTTCCTGGTGTTTGCCACCACTTTCGCCATCATCGTGCTAGGGCTGAACCTGCAATGGGGTTTCACCGGCCTTTTCAATGTGGGCGTGGCCGGCTTCGTGGCGCTGGGCGCCTACACCTCGGCCTTGCTGACCACGCCGGAAGTTGCAGGGCGCTGGGGTGGCTTCGGCTGGCCGGTCGCTATCGGCTGGCTGGCCGCCATGGGGGTCACCGGCATCGCAGGGGTGATCGTGGGTGCGGTGGCACTGCGCCTGCGGCACGACTACCTGGCCATCACCACCTTCGGCATCGCGGTGACAATCCAGTTGGTGGCCAACAACGCCACGGCGCTCACGGGCGGGCCCTTCGGTGTGCAGTTCATTCCCAAGCCCCTGCAAGGCTGGACCGGCACCGGCCTGCCCTGGACGCTGGCCTACCTGGCGTTGGCCCTGACCCTGCTCGGCGGCGTCTACCTGGCGCTGGAAAAGCTGGTGCGCAGCCCCTGGGGCCGCGTGTTGCGCGCCATCCGCGAAGACGAAGATGCGGCAGCCTCGCTCGGCAAACGCCCCTTCCGCTACCGGCTGCAGAGTTTCGTGATCGGCAGCATGCTGATGGGCCTGGGCGGCGCGGTGTACGCGCATTTCGTTGGTTACATCGCGCCAGAAGACTTCCTGCCCATCCTGACCTTCCAGCTCTGGGCCATGCTGATCGTGGGCGGCTCGGGCAACAACCGCGGCGCGGTGCTGGGCGCGTTTGTCGTCTGGACTTTCTGGGCCGGCGCCGGCGGCCTGCTGCGTGGCTGGGTGCCACAGGCCGAACAGGCACGTGCCGCCGCACTGCAGGTGGTGCTCATCGGCGTGCTGATCGCGCTGATGCTGGTGCTGCGGCCGCGCGGCTTGCTGGGGGAGGAGGTGGCAGTGTCGCGGCATGCGGGTGGGGAGTAGACGGGGAAGTGAGGAGAATGGCGCGGTGGCAGGCTTCCAGATGCCGACCCCCGTCAGCGCCACTTACAAGCACGGCGCAGCAGCGGCTGTTGAATGCGAGGCCTCTGATTGACGCCTCCCTATTTCCCGACAACACTTTTCCGTTCGCCCTGAGCCTATCGAAGGGCTCGCGAGGGCCTCGACAGGCTCCCTCGGACAAGCTCAGGACAGGCGGCTTCGATAGGCCCAGCCCGAACGGTGCAATGAATTGCGGAAAGGTCAATAGTCCCCGAAAACCGGCGAGCTGTAGAGCGTCCTTCCCGCCACCCGGATATCCACCTCCACCTGGTAACGCCGTACCGCCTGCCCATCGATCTCGATGCCCAGGCCCGGTGCATCGGGGGCACGGACCTGCCCCTGGGCGTCCGGTGTCAGGTGGTTGCGTGTCAGCTCCACGGCCAAGGTTTTCGGTGCTGCCGGGTATTCGCAAATGTGATGCTTGGCCAGACCGGCAAAGGGTTGCATCGACGCGCTCAGGGCCAGGTGCGAGGTGAAGGTGTGGTTCACATACGTCACGCCGCGCGCCACCGCGTAGGCGGCCACCTGTCTGGCCGGGCCGATGCCGCCGATGCGCCCGCAGTCGATCTGCACAAAACCAATACGGCCGTAGTCGATGAGGTGTTTCGCCATCGAGACGTTGTGCGCCCCCTCGCCGCCGGCGAGCCTGACGGTCTCGCAACGGGCTGCCAGCGCGCGGTATTCTTCCAGCGCGCTGGCGTGAAAGGGTTCTTCCAGCCACACGGCACGTGCCTGCTCCAGGGCCTGCAGGCGTTGCGCGGCGCGCTCCACGTCCTCGATGAAGATCTGGCCCACGTCCACCAGCAATGTGCCGTCCACACCCAGGCCTTCGCGCGCCGCGAAAAACTGGTCGGCGTCCTGCTGCACGGTGCCGCGCCCGATCGGGCCCCAGCCGAACTTGGCGGCCTTGAAACCCCGGCGTATCGCATCGCGCCCGCGCTCCAGCGTCTGCTGTGCGGTGTCACCAAACAGCAATGAGGCATATGGTGTCTTGGGGTATGAGGCGTCGTAACCCAGCAGCTTCCAGACCGGCGCGCCACGGGCCTTGCCCAGGATGTCCCACAGTGCCATCTCGATGCCCGAGAAGGTATGCGCCGCCTGCAACACATCCATGCTGTTGTAGGCCACATCGGCGGCGATGGCGGCGATGTCGGCCGGGCTGTCGATTTGCCGGCCCAGCACCGAGGAAGCGACCGGCTGGCAGGCGCCGTGCGACATGGGGCACACAAAGGCGGCAATCGATGGCAGGGGCGCGGCCTCGCATTCACCAAAACCCACATGGCCGCCGGCGGACACCCGCACCAGCAAGGCGTCCTGGCTGCCGTCGGCCTCGGTGGTGACTTCCGGCATGGAGAGGTAGAAAAAATCAACCGCATCGATTTTCATGGTGCGCACCCGTCGCAGGCGTTTTAGCTGCGGTAGATCGTGGCCACGGGCTCGAAGGCCACACCCTCATCGAGCGGAAACATCGGCCGTGCGCACAAGGTGTGACCCAGCGACTTCAGGTTGGCCGAGGTGGCGCCGGGCACATCGACGTTGAAGTTGTTGTCCACCCAGGCGTCGTACATATGGTGCTCGGTGTGCGGCGACTTCACCACGATCAGGTCGAAGTCCTTCGGGTCCAGGCCATTGGCGTAATACATGGCGCGGTCGAACAGGCTCAAGGTCTTGCTGAACACCACCACCGTGAAATTGTCGAATTCAAGCACCGCAGTGGGGCCGGCGTCCAGCCCGGTTTTCATGGTCTCCAGGCGTGCCTGGCCATCGGACAACACCCGCACTTTGGCCCGAACCTCCATGGGCGAGAAGCGCCCGGAGTCGATGCCACCACCCAACCCGACTGTGATGGTGGCCCCCACACCGGCACTGTGGGCCGTCGCGGCGGCTGCGGGATCGACGATCTGCGCCAGCACGCGTTTGGGGTAGGCGGCGTCGCGCAGGCCTTTCAGGATCAGGTTGGAGTCGCCGGTGGCGCCGGACGAGGTCGCGTCGGCCGCATCGGTGAAGAGCACCGGCCCCGCCACCGTGGCCGCCTGCGCGATGGCACGCTGCAATGAGACCAGCTTGCCCTGCATGCGGTGGCGCAGCGGCCAGAACTCGCGCGCCAGCAGCAGGGCCTCGGCTTTGGCCAGATCGGCGTCGCCGTCGGTGGCCACGATCACCTGGCTGCACAGCTCGGGCACATCGGTAAACGGGTTGCCGATCATGATGCCGGCCGACATCGCCGTGCCGTCGATCTCCATGCGGCGTGCCTCGCGGATCAGCTCCCCATAACACCCCGACTTGGTGATGAGCTCGTCGCCCCGCACCAGGGTCGGAATCACCACGCGCGCGATCGTCGGCCGCACCTTGGTCGTGACCAGGCGGTGCAAAATGTGTGCGGCACGCGTGCCGGTGGAGGCAAAGTCCACGTGCGGGTAGGTGTGGTAGATCGCCACGCCATTGATCTGGCGCAGCATGCGGTCGGTCAGGATGCCGTGCAGGTCAAGCGAGATGACGATCGGAATATCCGGGCCGACGATGCGGCGGGTCTCGGTCAGCAGGTAGCCTTCGGGGTCGAGCTCACCATCGGCAGCCATGGCACCGTGCAGCGAAAAATAAACGCCCTCCACTCCTGTGGCGGCCTGTTTCGCGACCGACTCCAGCACCTCGGCGGACAGGCGCTTCCAGCCCGCGGCCGACAGCAGGCCGGCCGACCCGGCGCGCGCGCCGATGGACCACACCGGCTCCAGGCCTTTTTGCCGGAACACCGTGATGGCGCCACCCAGCGACGTATTGAGCCCTTCCTGCGCCAGCATCTGCGTACCGCGCTCGATGTGAAAGTTGTCATACCCCGACTGCAAGGGGTTGAACGAGGAGATCTCCTGCATGCATTCGGCAACCAGGATTCGGCGGTGGTTTTTCATGGGGTTTTCTTTCTTCGTCAAAAGGAGAGGCTGCCGTCGGCCACGCGCAGGCAGGCGACCTGGTGGGTGCCTTCGGTCGACTTCAATACCGGGTCTTCGCTCTGGCAGCGCGGCTGTACGTGCGGGCAACGGCTGGCGAAGCGGCAACCGGTACCGATGGAGGCGGCGCTTGGCATGTCGCCGCGCAGCACCCCATGCACCTTGCGCTGCGAGGGGTGGTCGGCGGGCAGGGCGGCGAGCAGGCTTTGCGTGTAAGGGTGCTGCGGGTGCGCAAACAATGTGTCGGCGGTTGCCACTTCCACGATGCGCCCGAGGTACATCACCGCCACCCGGTCGCTGATGTTGCGCACCACCGAGAGGTTGTGCGAGATGAACAGGTAGGTGAGTTGGAGGTCGCGTTGCAAAGTCCGCATCAGGTTGATCACCTGCGCCTGCACCGACACATCAAGCGCCGACACGGCCTCGTCGGCGACGATGAACTCGGGCTCCAGTGCCAGCGCGCGCGCGATACCGATGCGTTGGCGCTGGCCGCCCGAGAACTCGTGCGGGTAGCGCTGCAGGGCGCTGTCGGGCATGCTCACCAGCTCCAGCAGTTGCCGCACGCGGGCGGCGCGGCTGGCCGCGTCCCCCACGCCGTGAATCACCAGCGGCTCGGTGATGATGTCGCCGACCCGCATGCGCGGATTGAGTGAACCGTACGGGTCCTGGAACACGATCTGCATGGCGCGCCGCTTGCTGCGCATCGCCGCCACACCAAGCTGCGTGATGTCCTCGCCATGGTGCAGGATGGTGCCGCCAGTGGGCTCGATCAGGCGCAGCAACAAGCGCCCGGTGGTGGACTTGCCACAACCCGA
>JAYVRP010000643.1:0-1618 GCA_043776215.1 Rhodoferax sp.
TCCCATGGCCTTTGGCGAGGTGTTCACGGCCCTGGAGACCAAGACCATCGATGGCCAGGAAAACCCGTTCGTGACGATCGAGACCTCCAAGCTCAATGAGGTGCAGAAGTACCTCAGCGTCACGCGCCACGCGTATACGCCTTTCCTGGTGCTGTACAGCAAGAAACTGTGGGACCAGCTCAACCCGCAGGAGCAGGCGGTGCTGCGCGAAGCGGCCATGGAAGGCCAAAAAGTGCAGCGCGCGGCGAATCGCTCGCTGAATGAAAAATCGCTCGCCACACTCAAGGCCAAGGGCATGCAGGTCAACGAGGTCACGCCGGCGGAACAAGTCAGGATGTTCGAGAAGGTCCGGCCGGTGTATGACCGCAACGTGCCCACCATCGGAGCCGAAGCTGTCACCGTGGTGCTCGACGCGCTCAAGAAAGCCCGTGGCAGCTGATGCGTATCACGCAGGTCGAAACCATCCGTCTGGGGGAGTTCCCCAACATCCTCTGGGTGCGTATCCACACCGACGAGGGCCTGGTGGGGCTGGGTGAGACCTTCATGGGTGCACAGGCCGTGGAGGCCTACATCCATGAGTGGGCCGGCCCCAAGCTGCTGGGGCGCGACCCGCTGGCGATCGAGTCGCGCAACCGCGACATCACCGGTTACCTGGGGTGGCGCGGCTCTGGGGTCGAGACGCGCGGCAACTCGGCCATCGACATCGCCCTGTGGGACATCTTCGGCAAGGCCGCCAACATGCCCGTGCACACCGCACTGGGCGGCAAGAGCCGCGACGCGATTCGCATCTACAACACCTGTGCCGGGTACCAGTACGTGCGCAGCACCGTGAACCAGAACACCTCGAACTGGGGGCTGGGCAGCAGCCAGGGGCCTTATGAAGACCTGGAGGGTTTCCTGCACCGGGCCGACGAGGTGGCGCAGTCCCTGCTGAGCGAAGGCATCACGGCCATGAAGATCTGGCCCTTCGACCCGGCAGCCGAAAAGAGCGACGGCCAGTACATCAGCAACGCCGACCTGGACCTCGCATTGGAGCCGTTTCGCAAGATTCGCGCGGCAGTTGGTGACCAGATGGACATCATGGTCGAATTTCACAGCCTGTGGCGCCTGCCGATGGCGCAGAAGATCGCCCGCGCGCTCAAGCCCTTCAACACCTTCTGGCACGAAGACGCGATCCGCATGGACAGCCTCGACCTGCTCAAGCAGTACGCCAAAGACTGCGAGGCGTTGATCTGCGCCAGCGAGACCCTGAGCTACAAGTGGGGCTTCAAGGACTACCTGCAGACCGGCGTGGCCGGCGTGGTGATGCTCGACCTGAGCTGGTGTGGCGGCCTGTCCGAGGCGCGCAAAATCGCCGCCATGGCCGACGCCTGGCAGTTGCCGGTTGCGCCGCACGACTGCACCGGGCCGGTGGTGTGGGCGGCGTCCAGCCACCTTTCGCTGCACGCACCCAACGCGTTGCTGCAGGAGAGTGTGCGGGCTTTCTACAGCGGCTGGTACAAGGAACTCGTCACGGAATTGCCGGTGGTCAACAACGGCATGCTCAGCCTGGGCGACAAGCCGGGGCTGGGGCTGGAGTTGTTGCCGGATTTGCACAAGCGGGTCGATGCAGTGGTGC